>CAMCBB010000054.1 GCA_945872875.1 Flavobacterium psychrophilum | reverse complement strand
TTTTCAACTAATTGATAAGATTAATGTAGGAGGTCAATTTGTGAATGTAGTGTATCAATTTAATAGAAACTAAAAAAAAAATAAAACGATGAAACAAAAATCAACAACAGAAATAATTCAAGGAATTTTCAAGAAAATTACACTATTAGTATTAATTGCAATTTTTAATTTAGGCTCTATTTTAACGAGTTGTGAAGCGGCTAAAAACACTAACAAGACACAGCGCGGAGCTGCTATAGGTACTGTTGCAGGAGGTTTGCTCGGAGCGGTACTTGGCAATAATTTGGGTAAAGGTGGTAATGGCGCACTTGGTGCTGTACTTGGCGGAGTAATAGGAGGCGTTGCCGGTGGTATAATTGGAAATAAAATGGACAAGCAAGCACGCGAAATTCAAACCGCTTTGCCTGGGGCAACGGTAGAGCGAGTAGGTGAAGGAATTAAATTGACTTTAGGCGAAAACTCAGTGCGATTTGATATAAATAAATCCACATTGACCTCAACAGCCAAAGCAAATTTAGATCGATTAGTGCCTGTTTTTCAAAGTTACGGAGAAACTAATATTGTCATTTATGGCTATACCGATAGCACAGGAACTCCCGAACATAATCTTACTTTATCAGATCAAAGAGCAGCTTCAGTTAAAAATTATTTAGCTGCAAAAGGATTAACTTCATCTCGATTTACAACGACAGGTATGGGAATTGCAGATCCAATAGCAACCAACGATACTCCCGAAGGTAGAGTTCAAAATCGTAGAGTGGAATTTGCAATTACTGCAAATGAAAAAATGGTAGAGGATGCAAAAAAAGAAGCTGGAAATTAATTACAACAGTGTTTAATATTAGGTCGATAATTCAAGTTTATCGACCTTTTTTTTGCATTTTAATTTAAGTTACTTCATTTGTTTAATATTAATATCTAAAACATATCTTAAATTTTGTGTGGTTTGTATATTTTTAAATACTTTTGCCAAAATTTTAATTTTATAGATGATGAAAAAAATAGCATTTTTATTGGTTCTTTCTTTGGCCATTTTTAGTTGTAGTAAAGTTCGTAAAGGTGAATTTCTTATTTCTGGTAATGCAAAAGGAATTGCAGACGGGAAAATGGTAGTTCTAAAAAAACAAAATGAATTTGGTCTTGTTGTGAATGTAGATTCTGCAAAAGTAAAAGACGGAAAATTTGAAATGAAAGGTAAAGTTAATGAGCCAAGTATGCTTGCAATTTTTGTAAATGGTTTACAACAACCAATCCCATTTATTTTAGAGACAGGGGAAATTGAAATCACTGTAGATAAAGATAGTATCTGGAAATCAGAAATTGGTGGTACAGATAATAACGATTATTTCCAAGAATTTAATGTTAAATTGAATGGTTTTCAGAAAAAATTATTGGAATACCAAAACAAGAACATTCAAAAATTAATGGATGCTCAAAAGAAGCAAGATAACGCTGCTATTGAGAAATTAAAAAATGGTTATACTGAAATCCAAAAAGGAATGGATGATTTTATGTTTACCTATCCAGAGCAAAATCCAGATTCTTTTATTTCTGTTTTGTTACTACAAAATGTATTTAGCTCACCAAAATTTGATTTTGAAAAAGTAAATAAAACCTATTCTAACTTAGATTCGGATCTTAAAGAAACAAAAATTGGAAAAGAAATTGGATTGAAGTTAAAATCAATTCAAAGTGCTCAAAAAACGCAAAAAAAAAAGTAACATCTCAAGTTGAGATAGGTGCTATAGCTCCAGATTTTACTGCAAAAACCCCTGACGGGAAAGTAGTTTCATTAAAACAATCATTAGGTAAAGTTACTATTATTGATTTTTGGGCTTCTTGGTGTGGTCCTTGTAGAAAAGAAAATCCAAATGTGGTTGCTATGTATAATGAATTGCATACTAAAGGACTAAATATTCTTGGCTTTTCATTAGATAGTGAGTCAACAAAATGGAAAGATGCAATTGTAAAGGATAAATTAACTTGGACTCAAATTTCTAATTTGAAAGAATGGGAAGATCCAATTGTAAAGCTTTATAATATAGAACAAATACCAACTACTTTTGTTTTAGATGCATCTGGAAAAATAGTTGCCAGAGACCTAAGAGGTGAAGAATTAAAAAGCAAAGTAATTGAATTGCTAAATAAAAAATAATAATTTTATTATTTAATTATACAAAATAAAAAAAATCTCCTTGTGAGATTTTTTTTATTAAATTCAAAATCATACGATTAATAATAGATTCAAAATAATGCTGCAAAATAAGTTTGCAAACATAAAAAGTGTTTTTATATTTGCAGCCTATAACTAGGAGGGGAGATACTCAAGCGGCCAACGAGGGCAGACTGTAAATCTGCTGACTACGTCTTCGCAGGTTCGAATCCTGCTCTCCCCACAAAAAAAACTCCAACATATTGTTGGAGTTTTTTTATACACTTATTTTATTTTTTTTAATAAAACTCTAATGTATTTCAGCTAATTTTGTAATGACAAAGTATTACATTACTATATGCGTATTCCTAAATCACTTTTTCTTTTGTTTTTCATTATTCTGTTGAATGCTTCAAAGTCAACGGGACAATGTTTTACAATTGAGAGTGTGCTTGTTGACGCCTGCTCGCCAAACTTACCCGTTAATGAAGAGGGTTTTAATGAAATGGTCCGTTTTAAAGTAGGAGCAACTGCTATTAATATGAATACAACTCCATTAAATGTAAATTGGCCAAATGTTGCAAATCCCTGGCTTGGTTTATTGCAAAATCCATCAACAGCAGCTAAAGTTGCAGCATTAAACGCTGATATAAATTCAGCCGGAAGTTGTGGCTTAATTATAGAGCCGACCGGGGGTATATTACCTGCAAATGCTGAAGTTATTTTGGTTACTAGTCAAAATATTAATATTTCATTTAATTCCTTTGCAGCGCTAACAGGAACGATATATATGATTTTTCAAGATAACCCAAGTAATACCGGAGGTAATTTTGCTAATTGGAATTTAATTCCTGGACTTAGAACCCTAACCATGTCTTTTGGCACTTGCAGTCAAACGGTTTCATATGAAAGAAGTTTCTTAATAAATATTTTCGGTGCATTTGGAGGAGCACCTACTGATAACGATGGTGCAACTGTAAATTATTCTCCAACTGGTGTTCCAACTTATGTAAATAATGGATGTAATGCGCCAATTCCACCATTTGTTGTAAATGCTGGTGCTTCACAAACTGCCTGTAAAGGAAATACAATTAGCTTAACAGGAACAGCGCAAGGGCAACAAGCCGTTTTGTGGTCGGCACCAACAGGAACTTTTTCTAATCCTACGAGTTTGTCTACCAATTATACTATAGATCCAAATGCTACTGGAACTTCAATTACTTTAACATTAACGATTACAAATATTTGTAATGTGGTAAAAACATCAACTGTTGTAATTAATTTTTCTACAAGTCCTATTCCAACAGTTACTTCGCCAATTACTTATTGTCCAAATGCCATTGCTACACCGTTATCTGCAACTGCATCAGCTGGAGGAGTATTAAATTGGTACGGAACAAATGCAACTGGAGGAACTGCAACAACTTTAGCTCCTACACCATCAACAACTTCTTTAGGAAGTACATCCTATTTTGTAAGCCAAACTATTGCAGGTTGTGAAAGTGTGAGGGTTCCAATAGTTGTCACTATTTTAAATACAGGTCCTTCTTTAAATTTACAATGTGTTACGGCTAATTCAACTCAAACTTCCCTTTATTTTCAATTTGATAATGTTGGGCAAATAAATTATTCCTATTCTTATTCGGTTAATGGAGGCCCATTAGTATCGGGAACCTTTGCTACACCAAACTTTTTTATTGTTAACGGATTAACCATTGGGCAATCAGTAACTTTTAATTTAACTGCAAATGGTGTTGCATGTGTCGGTTCACAAAGTGCAACATGTTCAACAGTTTGTACCACAACTACAACTCCAAATTTTGCTACAATACCACCAATTTGTATCAATGCAACAGGTCCTGTTTTGGCTCTTACATCACCAAATGGAATAACTGGAACTTGGTCTCCAGCAACAATAAATACTGCCCTTGTAGGAACTACTCCTTATGTTTTTACACCAAATTCAATTGCTTTTCCTTGCGCTGTTCCACAAACACTGAATGTAACTGTTAATCCAATTCCAACTCTTTCAATAAATAGTCCTTCTGTATGCCAGGGTGCCCCGGCAACTTTAATTGCTACTCCAACTATTTCAGGTACTTATTCGTATAATTGGACTGTGCCTGCAGGTGTAACTAATCCTGGGAATGTTTCTTCTTTTAGCGTTGCAACACCAGGAATATACAGCGCAATAATTACAAATACTACAACCGGATGCTTAAGCGCAAGTGCTTCGGGAACGGTAAGTGTAAATACAAATCCTATTGTAGCAGTAAATGGACCATCTTTTTGTCAAGGGAGTTCAACAACAATTACTGCAATTCCTACTATCGCAGGCGCTTATACTTATATTTGGACAGTTCCTTCTGGGATTGCTTCTCCAGGTAATGTATCTAATTTTAGTTCGACTACACCTGGAATTTATAGTGTAATTATTACTGATCCTACTTCGGGATGTTCAAGTGCGAGTAGTTCAACAACTGTAAGCTTAAATCCCAATCCAAGTGTTTCCGTGAATAGTTCATCTGTAAATCAAGGAACACCAGCAATTTTAACTGCTACGCCATCAAGTAATAGTTCCTATTCGTTTAATTGGACTGTTCCAAATGGTCTTATAAACCCAGGGAATGTTGCATCATTTAGCACATTAACTGCTGGTAGTTATAGTGTGGTTATTACTGATTCTAACTCAGGATGCGTGAGTGCAAGTGCCACAGGATATATAACTATTAACTCAGATTTAGTGATAGATTATCCACATTATTTTACGCCTAATGGAGATGGAATACATGATTTTTGGAATATTAAAGGTTTAGATAATTTTCCTAGTGTAAAGATTTATATTTTCGATCGCTATGGAAAATTAATTAAACAAATTTTACCGAAAGGACCAGGGTGGGATGGAACCTTTAACGGAAGTTTATTACCCGCAACCGATTATTGGTTTACTTTAGATTATATTGATGCGTCTGGGAATAAACAATTTAAGGCCCATTTTTCTTTATTAAGATAATAAAATAATATAAAAAAAAGTGCTAGAGAAATCTAGCACTTTTTTATTATCACTATAAAGTATTATTCTAAAATAAAACTAACTGAAACAGTTGCAACTACTTCAATTTCTCCAACTGCAATAGTTTCTTTTGGAATTGAATTACCAGAAATCTCTTTGTCTGCCATTGCCATTCTATACATAGGTTGTGGAAAATATGTTTGTGTATTGTCATTAATTGTAATTGCTTTACCTATTTTTTGATTCAAAACAGAAACATAATCTTCGGCTTTATGTTGTGCTTCTTTCATAGCCAATTTTCGTGCTTCTGATTTGTATTCTTCTAACTTGGAAGTTTTAAATTCAACATTGCTAACTGAATTAATTCCGTTATCTACCAAGCCCATTATTAAAGTGTCATACCTTGAAAGATTTTTAAGAATAATGGTTACCGATTGAGATGCTCGATAATTGTATTTCTTTTTTTCGTAATCATAGTTTCGGTTCAAACTTACATCAGTTGTTTTATAATCATTTGAAAGAATGCCAAATTCCTTAATGAATTTTAGAGTTTTATCAACTGTTTCATCGTTTAGTTTTTTTACTTCTGTAGCATCTTTTCCAATGTTTTCAATGCCAAAATTAATAACGACTTGATCAGGTTTTACACTTATTTTTCCTTCTCCAGAAACAGAAATTAGAGGAATTTGTGTTTTTTCTTGAGCCTGAACTAAAGAACTAAATACTGCGAATGCGATTACGATAACTTTTTTCATAATTAATTATTTTTTAGATTATTAACTAGTTCAAAAGTTGTGCCAATTATAGTTTTCCTTGCTTAGCCATTACTGCCATAATAACAATAGGAATTGTCAAAACAACAACCATAAAAGTGTTTTCTAGAAGTATTTGGTGGTGAACTAGTATCGTAAAAAAGTAGCCGCCAATGGCACCACCAAAGTGAGCGGTATGACCTATGTTGTCATTCTTTGCTTTCATTCCGTAAATAGAATACAATAAATAACCAATTCCGAAGAGATAGGCTGGGATAGGAATAGGAATAAAAAACAGAAAAATTTGTAAATTAGAATCTAGAAGTATAGCCGAATAAATAATTCCGGTTACCGCTCCAGATGCTCCAATAGCTCTGTAATAATAGTCGTTCTTATGAAAGTAAAGCGTTAACATGCTCCCAAAAATCAAACTTGCAAAGTAAATTAATAGGAAAGAATAGTTGCCAAGTTCACCATAAACCACAGGTGCAAAGAAATACAAACTAAGCATATTGAATGCTAAGTGCGCAATGTCGGCATGGAGAAAACCAGAAGTGATCATTCTAATGTGTTCGCCTTTTCTGATGCTTCCAACATGAAATTGATATTTGCTAAAAAAGTAAGAATCTTCAAAGCCTTTAAAGCTAAAAATGATGGTAATGCCAATTAAAATAATAAGAAATAAAGCTGGATTCATATTTATTGTTTTAGGTAAAAATAAGAATTGTTTCTAACGTTTTATTGATAATGACTATTTAAAATTAAGTTAAAATGTATATTTGCATAAAATTTTTATAAATGCAGTTTATACTATTTCTTCTTGTTTATCCTTTATTGTGGCTAATTTCTATATTACCTTTTCCGATTTTGTATTTACTTTCGGATGGTATTTATGTTTTTGTTTATTACATTATTGGGTATCGAAAAAAAACAGTTAAAGAAAATATTGCAATTGCCTTCCCAAATTTATCTGAAGCAGAGCGATTAAATATTGAAAAAAAATCGTATCACCATTTATGTGATATTTTTTTGGAAATGGCAAAAACAATGACTATTTCTAGAAAAGAAATTGATAAACGATTTGTTTTTACCAACATGCAAACTTATTTAGAGTTAGAAAAAAAGGGTAAAAGTATCGCTTTGTTAATGGCGCATTATGGAAGTTATGAATGGTCGGTTTCTATAAATCATCATATAAATTTTAAAGGTTTTGCTATTTATAAAAAATTGGCAAATAAGTATTTAGATAAATTAGTTATTGATATTAGGTCTAAATTTAAAGCGGATTTAATTTCAACAAAAGAAACTAGAAATGTTATTGAACAAAATAAATCTGATCATATTTTAGGATTATATGGTTTTATTAGCGACCAAACTCCAAGAAAATCGGATACGATGCATTGGTATACTTTTTTAGGAGTTGAAACACCCATTCATATTGGCGCAGAGACTTTAGCTAAACAATATGATATGAATGTGGTTTATTTAAAAGTTCGTAAAGTAAAAAGGGGCTATTATGAAGCTACTTTAGAACTGCTTTCAGAAGATGTACAATCGGTGCCAAATTATGAAATTTCGGAGGCATTTATTAAGAAAGTAGAACAACAAATTTATGAGGCACCCGAGTTTTACTTGTGGACGCACAAACGCTGGAAACACAAGAAAGTGGATTAAACAAAAAAACCAAAACTATTAGTTTTGGTTTTTTTTATTTTTAGATTGGTTCTTAGTTATACATTTGTTTGCGCATTTCTTGAATTTTATCATCTTCAAGATATTCATCAAAAGTCATATAACGATCAATAACACCATTTGGCGTAATTTCTAAAATTCTGTTTGCAACGGTTTGTGCAAATTCGTGATCATGCGTAGTAAATAAAACCGAACCTTTAAAGTTTTTCAAAGAATTATTAAAAGCAGTAATAGATTCGAGGTCTAAGTGATTCGTTGGTTCGTCTAGCATTAAAACATTAGCACGAATCATCATCATTCGAGATAACATGCAACGTACTTTTTCTCCTCCTGATAAAACCGAACATTTTTTTAAGGCTTCTTCTCCAGAAAAAATCATCTTTCCAAGGAAACCACGCACATAAACTTCGTCGCGCTCCTCTTCGGTTTTTACAAATTGACGCAACCAATCTACTAGGTTTAAATCGCTTTTAAAGAACTCGCTATTATCATTTGGTAAATACGATTGATTGGTAGTAATTCCCCAATCAAATGTCCCAGAATCGGCAGTCAAATTGCCATTTAATATTTCATAAAATGCAGTTGTTGCACGAGAATCTTTTGAAAAAACGACAACTTTATCGCCTTTTGCCATATTTAAATCGACATTGCTAAAAAGTACTTCACCATCTATACTTGCAGACAATCCTTGTACATGAAGAATTTGATCTCCGGCTTCTCTTTCAGTATCAAAAATTATAGCTGGATATCTTCTGCTTGAAGGTTTGATTTCGTCTAAATTTAATTTGTCAATCATTTTCTTACGAGATGTTGCTTGCTTTGATTTAGCCACATTCGCACTAAAACGACGGATGAATTCTTCTAATTCCGCTTTCTTTTCTTCCGCTTTCTTATTTTGTTGTGCTCTTTGTTTAGCTGCTAATTGACTTGATTCATACCAAAAAGTATAGTTACCCGAGTAGTGATTAATTTTTGAGAAATCAATATCAGAAATATGCGTGCAAACTGAATCTAAAAAGTGTCTATCGTGAGAAACAACAATTACTGTATTTTCATAATTGGCTAAGAAATTTTCAAGCCAAGTGATGGTTTCAAAATCCAAGTCGTTGGTAGGCTCATCCATGATTAACACATCTGGATTTCCAAATAACGCTTGCGCTAATAAGACTCTTACTTTTAATTTTCCTTCTAATTCTCCCATTAAGGTATAATGAGAATCGGCAGTTAATCCCAAATTTGATAACATGGCTGCTGCATCAGAATCGGCATTCCATCCGTTCATTTCTTCAAATTGCACTTGCAATTCTCCAATTCTATTGGCATTTTCGTCACTATAATCAGCATATAAAGCATCCATTTCCGATTTAATGGCAAACAATACTTTGTTTCCCATAAGCACGGTTTCTAAAACAGTATGCTCATCAAACATGTTGTGATTTTGATTCAAAACCGACATACGCTTTCCTGGCTCTAAAATCACCCTACCTGAAGTAGGGTCAATATCACCTGCAAGAATTTTTAAAAAGGTTGATTTTCCAGCTCCATTCGCTCCAATAATTCCGTAGCAGTTGCCCTGAACAAAGGAGGTGTTTACCTCGTCAAATAATATTCTTTTACCAAATTGAACAGATAAATTAGATACCGTAAGCATAATTATTGTGTATTTTAAATTTGCTGCAAAAGTAGTAAAATCGTTTCGATTTTAAGGGTAATTTAAGTTTTTTCGACTGATTAAAAGCTGTTATTACTTTTGACTTTCTTTCTTTAATGCGAGTTCTAATCCTTTATAGTCAAGAAGAACCTTTGCGATTTTCCCTTTTTTATTTAAGATAAAATGAGTTGGAAAGGCATTTAAATGAAGGGTTTCATTCATGTATTTTTTCATATTTGGAACCACCGCATAGGCCAATGGTTTCTTAGCAAGAAATTTTTTCAATTGCTCAGGAGTATCTTCTGCTAAACTGATGAAAATAATATCATTTCGATCTTTGTATTGCGATGCAAGTTTGTTTACAAAAGGAAATTCTTTAATGCACAAAGGACAGTGAATGTACCAACATTTAATGACTACTATTTTGTTTTTAAATGTTTCGTTTGTAATGTTATTTCCGTTCAAATCTTTAAAATTGAATTCTGGAAACGGAGTTCCTTCCATTTTATAGTGATCTAATTCTTCAATGGCTTTTTCAGCGATACTTGCTTTGATGCTGGAATCAGAATTTGGATCAATCTTAATTAACTGATAATGCTCGATTTCGTTTATTGTCTTTGTTTTGAAAGGAAAGTAGTCCCCTTGAGCAAGTTGGTTTAAGAATACTTCTTTAGTTATTTCATTTGAATTTTCATCCAATGCAACAAAATCGCTCGATAATATGATATTTTTTTCCTGATAATCTAGCCAAACAGTGAAGCTAGTTTGAATTGATTCTGGAGTAATTGCAGATTTGGTTTGTCCAAAAGAACAAATCCAAAAGAATAAAAATAGGATGAATGTTATTTTTTTCATTCGGTAAAAATAATAATAATTCTCATTTATATTTTGAATAAAAATAACAACCTTTGCCAAATGCTTGAAGTACTAAATATTAATTTTTCGTATTTAAAGGAAATCACTATTTCCAACTGCAATTTTACTTTGCAAAAAGGTAAAACACTTGCCGTTATTGGAGAAAGTGGATGTGGGAAAAGTACTTTATTAAAGCTTGTTTACGGATTGTATGATTTAGATTCGGGTGAAATAAATTGGAATGGTATTTCGGTTTTGGGACCAAAATTCAATTTGATTCCGGGTATGGATACTATGAAATATTTGGCTCAAGATTTTGATTTAATGCCTTTTATTTCGGTTGCAGAAAATGTTGGTAAGTATTTGTCTAATATTTATCCGGAAACAAAAAATGCTCGCATAAACGAATTACTTGAAATTGTAGAAATGCAAGAATTTGCTTCTGTAAAAGCAAAATATTTAAGTGGTGGTCAAATGCAACGGGTTGCCATTGCTCGAGTTTTAGCTTTAGAACCTGAATTGCTTTTATTAGACGAACCATTTAGTCACATTGATAATTTTAGAAAAAATAGTTTACGTAGAAAATTGTTTGCGTATTTAAAGCAAAAAGAAATTACTTGTATTGTTGCCACACATGATAGTACCGATGTGCTCTCTTTTGCTGATGAGGTTTTGGTAATGAAAGCAGGTAATGTTGTTGAGGAAGGCACTCCCGATTCAATTTATAAGTGCCCGAAAAATCTTTACGTTGCTTCGTTATTTGACGATGTGAATGAAATTGAAATTGATGGAAAGGTCCAATTGCTATACCCTCACCAATTAGTTGTAGTTGCTCATTCTTCATTACAAGTTAAAGTTTTTAATTCTTTTTTTAGAGGAAATACTTACTTGATCGAAGCTCGACATGCAAAAGGAAATTTATTTTTTGAAAGCGATTTGGATTATCCTATCGATACAATTTTGTTTTTAGAGAAAAAAAACTAAATAGAGTTGTTTAAATAATCAATTAGTTGTTTTACTGCAATTCCACGGTGGCTAATTTTTGATTTTTCCGCCATTGATAATTCGGCAAAGGTTTTGTTCATGCCGTCTGCCACAAAAACTGGATCGTAACCAAAGCCATTTTCACCAATTTTCTCATCTATAATTTTTCCGTTAATTTTTCCGGTGAATAGGGATTGTTTTCCGTTACAATTCAAGCAAATAACGGTCTTGAAATTGGCTTTTTTATTGGATTCATTTTCTAACGCTGCAATAAGTTTGTTTATATTATTGGAATCATTTTTTGGTTCCCCAGCATAACGAGCAGAGTGCACACCGGGCGCTCCATTTAGTGCATTTACTTCCAGCCCGGTATCGTCGGCAAAGCAATCTAAGCCGTATTTTTGAGTAATATAATTTGCTTTTAAAATAGCATTTCCTTCAATAGTATCAGCTGTTTCTGGTATATCTTCTGTACAGCCAATATCTTGAAGGCTCACTATTTGTATAGTAGCAGGAACCAATTGTTGGATTTCTTTAATTTTATTGGCATTGTTAGAAGCAAAAACAAGTTTCATTATTTAAAAATTTAATTTAAATTAATTATTAAACAAAAATAGAATATTTTATTGCTATATGTCATAAACAAATTATTAGAATGTTTAAAAGTTGTTTAAAGATTAGTGTTAAATAATTCAATAAAAAAATTAATTTATTCCTATTTTTGCATCGTTTTTAACAACATAATTATCATGGTAAAAGATTTATTTGAAAGAATACAAAACAATAAAGGACCTCTAGGAAAATGGGCTTCACAAGCTGAAGGTTATTTTGTTTTTCCTAAATTAGAAGGAGAACTAGGGCCAAGAATGAAATTTGAAGGTAAAGATATATTGAACTGGAGTTTAAATGACTATTTAGGTTTAGCCAATCATCCCGAAGTTCGAAAAGCAGATACAGATGCTGCAATAAAGTATGGAGCAGCTTACCCAATGGGGGCTCGTATGATGAGTGGACATACCAAATACCACGAACAATTAGAAAATGAATTGGCTGCTTTTGTAATGAAAGAATCGGCTTATTTATTGAATTTTGGTTACCAAGGAATTATGTCAACTATTGATGCTTTGGTAACTCGAAATGATGTAATCGTTTATGATGTTGATGCACATGCATGTATTATTGATGGGGTTCGTTTACACAGTGGAAAGCGTTTTACCTACCGTCATAATGACATTGAGAGCATGGAGAAAAACCTACAGCGTGCTACGAAATTGGCTGAAGAGACCGG
>CAMCBB010000053.1 GCA_945872875.1 Flavobacterium psychrophilum | reverse complement strand
GCTGCATTGTATCCAATGGTAACCATGAATGGAGAAGAATGTCATAACGAATGGGAAATTACATTTGAGGAAATTCATAGAAACGGAGCTATCGCTTTTGCAATTTTCAATTACTACAGATACACAGGAGACTATTCTTACATTCCTGAAAAAGGATTGGAAGTGCTTATTGCCATCGCTCGTTTTTGGCAGCAAAGAGCTACCTACTCTACTTACAGAAATCAATATGTGATTCTGGGAGTAACCGGTCCAAACGAATATGAAAACAACGTAAATAACAATTTCTACACTAATTATTTGGCGAAGTGGTGTATTGATTATGCTGTTGAACAGATTAATAAAGTAGAAAAAGAATATGCTTCTGATTTTACTCGAATTATGAGTAAAGTGAATTTAGATGCTTCCGAAATTGAACATTGGAAAGCAGTTGCAGACAATATGTATTTCCCTTATTCAGAAGAACTTGGAGTGTATTTACAACAAGATGGATTCTTAGATAAAGAGTTGGTAAAAGTCCATGATTTAGATCGATCTCAACGACCAATTAACCAAAAATGGTCTTGGGATAGAATTTTACGCTCACCATATATCAAACAAGCCGATACTTTGCAAGGTTTTTATTTCTTTGAAGATCATTTCAGCAAAGAACAATTAGAAAAACATTTCAATTTTTATGAGCCGTTTACCGTTCACGAAAGTTCACTTTCCCCATGTGTACACTCAATTCAAGCAGCTTTATTAGATAAAATGGAAATGGCTTATACCTTCTATTTAAGAACTTCACGATTGGATCTTGATGATTACAATAAAGAAGTAGAAGAAGGTTGTCACATTACCTCAATGGCCGGAACTTGGATGAGTATTGTAGAAGGATTTGGGGGAATGCGTGTAAAAAATAACGCATTACATTTTGAGCCAAAAATTCCGAAAGAATGGGAAGGCTATTCGTTTAAAATAAATTTTAGAAATCAAATTTTGAAAGTTGTTGTAAATCATAAAGAAACTTCATTTTCATTAGATGGATCTCAAGATATTATGGTTTATGTAAAAGGTAAAGAAGTTCTTGTGGAGCCAAACAGCTTAGTCAAAGTTTAATTAATTCCGATATTTTAAGTCGCAAAGAAATCTTTGCGACTTTGTTTTTTAATTAATATTTCATTTTAAAGTTCATGTCATGAAAAAAGTCTTGTTTTTATTGTTTATTACATCTATTTCTTTTGCTCAAATAGACCGAGTTGAACCGCCTTTTTGGTGGAGCGATATGAATTTGTCTGAAGTGCAAATTATGTTCTACGGAAAAAATATTTTCCAAAATGAAGTGTCTGTTTCTAATGGAATTATTATCAAAACAGTTCAAAAAACAGAAAATCCAAATTATGTTTTTGTAACTATTGACACAAAAAATGTTCCAGCCCAAGAATTGGTTTTTACTTTCAAAAACAAGAATAAATCTTTCACTAAAAACTATTCGCTTAAAGCAAGAAAAGAAAATTCACGCTTGCGAAAAAGTTTTGACAGTACTGACTTGATTTACTTAATCATGTCAGATCGTTTTGCTAATGGAAATCCAAACAACGACAGCACAAATGACACAACTGACAAGGTAAACCGATCTAAAATTGATGGAAGACACGGAGGAGATATCGAAGGTATTATCAATAATTTAGATTATATTAAAGAACTTGGCGCCACTGCAGTTTGGCCTACTCCATTGTGTGAAGACAACGACGAGAGAGGATCCTATCATGGATACGGTCAATCGGATGTATATAAAATTGATTCTCGATTTGGAACCAACGAAGATTATGTTCGTTTGAGTTCGGAATTGCATAAACGAGGCATGAAAAATATCATGGATTATGTAACCAACCACTGGGGCTACAAACATTGGATGATGAGTGATTTGCCAACTTATGATTGGATCCATCAGTTTCCAGGTTACAAACAAACCAATTATAGAATGGCAACCCAATTTGATTTAAATGCCTCAATAACCGATACTAAATTATGCATGGATGGATGGTTTGTAAAATCAATGCCTGATTTAAATCAATCCAATCCGTTAGTTTTAAATTATCTTACACAAAATGCCATTTGGTGGATTGAATATGCAGATTTGGACGGGTTTAGAGTTGATACTTATTCCTATAATGATAAAGTCGCAATAGCAAAATGGACAAAAGCCATTACCGATGAGTATCCGAATTTTAATATTACGGGAGAAGTTTGGTATTACAATCAGGCACAAATTGCTTATTGGCAAAAAGACAGTAAGATAGCAGCTATTCAAAGTTATAATTCTAATTTACCTAGCGTAATGGATTTTACACTTGAAGAAGCAATTAATGGAGGGATGTTTAATGAGGATAAACAAAATTGGCGCAATGGAGTTGTTAAAGCGTTTGAAAATTTCAACAACGACTTTTTATATTCTAACACCAATAATATGCTTGTGTTTGCAGAAAATCATGATACCGATCGTATAAATAATGTATATAAAAACGATTTTCAAAAATACCAATTAGCCATGACATTAATTGCAACAGTAAGAGGAATTCCTCAAATTTATTATGGCTCAGAAATTGGAATGGCCGGAAGCAAATCAGTTGGAGATGGTGATATTAGAAGAGATTTTCCAGGGGGTTGGAATGGCGATGCTAATAATGCTTTTAATACATCTGGTAGAACCCAAGAACAAGAAAAATTTCATGATTTTAGTGCTAAATTATTCAATTGGAGAAAGAACAAATCGGTAATTCATTTTGGTAAAACAACACATTATGTTCCTGAAAACAATGTTTATGTTTACTTTAGATATTCTAATTCTGAAACAGTTATGGTGATTTTAAATAATGATACCGAGAAACACACCTTAAATTTAGATCGATTTAAAGAAAATATTAAGACACATCTATCTGCAATCGAAGTGCTTTCTGAAAAACAAATCAATTTAAAAGATGATTTACAAATTGAAGGTAAATCGGCTATGATATTGGAATTAAAATAACAATCCTGCAATGAAAAAAATACTTTGCTTACTATTAATTACTTCCCTTTCATTTGCTCAAAATGCAAATAGAAGTTACCTATCGCATACTTGGAAAAAAAATAATTTAGAGATAAAAACAAATGATGGTTCATACCAAATAAAATACCTGTCGGATAAAATTGTAGAAACTTCATTTATCCCAAACGGAGAAATATTCAATCCTATTTCTGAGGCGATTATAAATACTAATCAAAAAAGCAAAGTCAAATTAACGGATGGTGTTAATGCATTAATGTTGTATTCTAAGGACCTTACGATTTTAATTGATAAAGCTCCATTTAAAATTTCGTATTTAAAAAATGGTGGGTTTATTTTATCTGAAAAAAACGGTTATGTAAAAAAGGAGGCAGAAACACTTGAATTTAACATTACTCCAGAAGAAAAATTATATGGTGGCGGTGCAAGAGCCTTTGAAACCATGAATCGTCGTGGCAACAGATTACAGTTGTATAATCGCGCTAGTTATGGCTATGAAACTCATGCCGATTTGATGAATTTTTGTATTCCGATGGTTTTATCTTCAAAAATGTATGCCGTTCATTTTGATAATGCAGCTATTGGTTATTTAGATTTAGATAGCAAAAAAGACAACACTTTAGTCTATGAAACTATTTCGGGTAGAAAAACATATCAGGTAATTGTTGGAGATACTTGGGATGAAATTACATCCAATTATACTTCCCTTACCGGAAAACAACCTTTGCCACCAAGATGGGCTTTTGGTAATTTCTCAAGCCGATTTGGCTACCACACTCAAGAAGAAGTTGAACGAACTATTCAAAAATTTGAAGAAAGCAAAATTCCAGTTGATGCCATAATTTTAGATTTATATTGGTTTGGAAAAGACATTAAAGGCACCATGGGAAATCTTGATTGGAACAAAGATAATTTCCCAAATCCAGAAAAAATGATAGCCGATTTGAATAAAAAGAATATCAAAACGATACTAATCACCGAGCCATTTATTTTAACCACTTCTTCTAAATGGAAAGAGGCGGAAGCTAACAAAATTTTGGCTACCAATGCAGATGGAACGCCTGCAACTTGGGATTTTTATTTTGGAAATACCGGAATTGTTGATGTTTTCAAACCACAAGGAAAAGAATGGTTTTGGAATGTTTACAAAAGATTAATCAATCAAGGTGTTGGCGGACTTTGGGGCGATTTGGGTGAACCCGAAGTTTTTCCGAATCCTGTAATCACTGCGGGTGGAAAAGCAGATGAGATTCATAATGTTTACGGACACAATTGGGCAAAATTAATTGCTGAAGGCTATCAAAAAGACTTCCCAAATCAGCGTCCCTTTATTTTAATGCGTGCAGGTTATTCGGGTAGCCAAAGATTTGGAATGATTCCGTGGAGCGGAGATGTAAGCAGAAGTTGGGGCGGATTGCAAAGTCAAGTTGGAATTGCTGTTCAAATGGGAATGCAAGGAATGGCTTATATGCATTCGGATTTAGGTGGTTTTGCAGGCGATTATTTTGATAACGAATTGTATTTACGCTGGTTGCAATATGGTGTTTTCACACCAATATTTCGTCCTCATGCACAAGAGCAAGTAGCTTCTGAAGTGGCTTACAAAGATATCGTAACCAAAGAAAAAGCAAAAAAACAAGTAGAATTACGCTACCAATTATTGCCTTACAATTACACTTTGGCATTTGAGAATAATCAAAAAGGATGTCCGCTGATGCGTCCATTTTATATGGAAAATAATTCGTCAGACCTAAAATCAGATCAATATTATTGGGGTCCTGATTTATTAATTAAACCAATTACAAAAGCAAATACCACCGAAACAGAAGTGCAATTTCCAAATACGGTTTTCAACTGGTTTGATTTTTATTCCGATAAAGAATATGCTAGCAATACAACAAGTAAAATTGCAGTTTCTGAAGAGCATATTCCAGTTTTTGTGTCTGGTGGAAGCTTTATTCCAAGAATTAAAACCATAACCAATACTAGTGACTATTCTTTAGATAATTTTGATTTGCATTATTATTTTGATGAAAAAGCAACTACTTCAACTGGAAGTTTATACAATGATGACGGAGTTACTCCTAATGCATTTGAAAAAGGGAATTACGAGCTTTTAAAATTTGGCAGTAATTTATCTAACACCTTTTTAAAAATCAACTTTACAGCAGAAATTGGCAAGAACTTTAATTCAAAAGGTAAAAATGTTACGCTTATATTACATAACATCAACCCGAAAAAAGTACTGCTTAACGGAAAAGAAACTAACTTCACAACAAACAAAAATCAGGCTGAAATTTCGATTTCATGGGAAAAAGGAACGAAACCAGAAATAAAAATAGAATACTAAATCATGATAAAAAACACAATTGCTTCACTTCTCGTTGCTCTATTTATTTGTAATACAATTGGTGCCCAAGAAACGGATCAGGCTGTTTCAAAAACACCTTTTATATGGGAAAATGCAAATGTGTATTTCCTATTAACGGATCGTTTTAATAATGGAGATAAAACCAACGACCATACTTTTAACAGAACTAAAGAAACAGGAAAATTAAGAGGGTTTGAAGGTGGTGATCTTCGCGGTGTAATTCAAAAACTAGACGAAGGTTATTTTGATAAATTAGGAACTACCGTAATTTGGATGACTCCAATTGTAGAGCAAATTCATGAAGGTGTAGATGAAGGAACTGGATATTCTTATGGATTTCACGGTTATTGGACTCGTGATTGGAGTGCTATTGATCCAAGTTTTGGAAACAAAAAAGACTTGGCAGAATTAGTTGAAAAAGCACATGCTAAAGGAATCCGAATTATGCTGGATGCGGTAATCAATCATACTGGCCCTGTTACAGATGAGGACACAGTTTATCCAAGTGACTGGGTACGAACCTCACCAAAGTGTTCCTACCAATCGTATGACACTTACATCAATTGCACACTTGTAGAAAACCTTCCCGATGTAAAAACAGAAAGTAATGATAATGTGGAATTGCCTCCTTTCTTAGTTGAAAAATGGAAAAACGAAGGGCGTTACGATCAAGAAATGACTCAATTAGATGTCTTTTTTGAGAAAACGGGCTATCCAAGAGCACCAAAATATTATATCATGAAATGGCTTTCCGATTACATAACTTACTACGGAATTGATGGCTATCGAGTAGATACGGCAAAACACACTACAGAAGATGTTTGGGCCAATTTTAAAAAAGTATGTGATATGGCTTTCGAAGAATTCAAAGCTAGTAATCCTAATAAAGTTTTGGATGCCAATCCATTTTTTATGGTTGGAGAAGTTTATGGATACAACATTAGCGGGAAAAAAATATATGATTTTGGGGACAAAAAAGTCAATTATTTTGAAAATGGATTTACCGGTTTAATCAACTTTGGATTTACCTATGATGCCAAAATGAGTTACGAAGAATTGTTTTCTAAATATGCAGCTATTTTGAATTCTGATTTGAAAGAAAATACTGTGATGAATTATGTTTCTTCACACGATGATGGAAATCCGTTTGATAAAAAAAGAGAAAAAACTTTTGAAAGCGCAACAAAATTGCTTTTAGCTCCTGGTATTTCACAAACTTATTATGGTGACGAAAGTGCGCGTTCATTAGTTATAGAAGGCACAAAAGGAGATGCAACATTGCGTTCCTTTATGAATTGGGAAGACTTGCAATCAAATTCAAAAACGAAAGAAATTGCTTTACATTGGCAAAAACTAAGCGCCTTCAGAAAAAATCATTTTGCAATTGGTGCCGGAATTCATAACCAAATATCTAGTAAACCGTATGTTTTTAGCAGAACATATACCAAAGATAAAATCTCAGATAATGTTGTAATTGGATTGGACTTGCCTGTTGGTAAAAAAACAATTTTAGTTGGAACCATTTTTTCAAATGGTGATAATATTAAAGATGCTTATTCTGGTTCAACTACTTCAGTTAAAGAGGGTAAAATAACTATTAATACCCCATTCTCTATTCTGTTATTAGAAAAAATGTAAACCATTACATGCTAAAAATTGGACATCGCGGTGCTAAAGGTCATGTTAATGAAAACACTTTGGCCTCATTTGCAAAAGCATTAGAGCTTAATGTGGATGCTATTGAATTGGATGTACATTTAAGTAAAGATGGCGAAGTGGTCGTGATTCATGATGAAACAATAGATCGAACGACAAACAAAACGGGATTTGTATCGGAATTTACAGCTTCGGATTTGAAACCGTTAGGAATTCCTACTTTGCGAGAAGTCATTCAATTAGTTGATAATAAATGCATTCTCAATATTGAAATCAAAGAGGCTGCTGCAACTGAAAAAGTAATAGAAATCATTGAACAATTTATCAATGAGCGTAATTGGACTTTCTCCCAATTTCAAGTTTCAAGCTTTATTTGGGAAACCTTAGAAGCCATTTCGAATATAAATTCACAAATAATGCTTGGCGTATTAACCGAAGATTCGATTGAAAATGCTTTGGCTTTCGCCAAAAAAATAAAAGCTTTTTCTATAAATCCGTATTATAAATTATTAAATCAAGAGAGCTGCGAAATCATAAAAAGCAGCGGATTTAATATCTACACTTGGACGGTAAATACTCCAGAAGACCTTATATTTGTAAAATCATTGCCTGTTGATGGCATAATTTCTGATTTTCCGGATCGAATATGAATTCTAAATACGATATACTAATTATTGGAGGTGGCGCTGCAGGATTTTTCACAGCAATTAATATTGTAGAAAAAAATCCGAGTTATAAAGTAGCCATTTTAGAACGAGGGAAAGAGGTTTTGACCAAAGTAAAAGTTTCTGGTGGAGGTAGGTGTAATGTTACCCATGCTTGTTTTGTCCCTAATGATTTAGTCAAATTTTATCCGCGTGGCGAAAAAGAACTTTGCGGCCCTTTTCATCAATTTTGCTCTGGAGATACCATCGAATGGTTTGAAAAACATGGAGTAGAATTAAAAATTGAAGAAGACGGCAGAATGTTTCCTGTTTCCAATTCCTCACAAACCATTATAGATTGTTTTACCCAAGCAACCAAAAAACTAGGTATTGATATTCTTACAGGCCAAAGTGTGCAGTCAATTTTTAAAGCTACCGATTATTGGAAAGTAGAAACCAATCAGGAGACATTTTCTTGTCAAAAATTAGTTATGGCAACGGGAAGTAATCCAAAAATATGGGACTTGCTAACTGAAATTGGACATGCTATTATTCCGCCGGTTCCTTCCCTATTCACTTTTAATATTAAAGACAAACGAATTAAAGATTTAATGGGCGTTTCTGCCATTGCTTCTGTTAAAGTTAAAAACTCCAAATTGGAAGCTTCCGGACCTTTGTTAATTACCCATTGGGGAATGAGTGGCCCGGGAATATTGCGACTTTCTGCTTGGGGAGCAAGAGAATTAGCTGATAAAAAATATCTTTTTGCCATTCAGGTGAATTGGTTGAACGATTTAACTCTTGAAGAAGCCGAAGAAAAACTAAAAGAACTCAAATTAGAGCATTCAAAGAAAGCAGTTGTTAAGAAATCCCCCTTTGAATTCCCAAATAGACTATGGGAAAGCTTAGTTTTTGCTTCCGAAATATCGGAAGAAATAAAATGGGCCGATTTGACTAAAAAACAACTTCAAAATTTAGCACAGCAATTAACACAAGGTGAATTTCAAGTAAATGGGAAAAGTACATTTAAAGAAGAGTTTGTAACCGCTGGCGGAATCGATTTAAAAGAAGTTAATTTCAAAACCATGGAAAGTAAAATTCACAGCAACCTTTATTTTGCGGGCGAAATTATTAACATTGATGCCATTACGGGTGGATTCAACTTTCAGAATGCTTGGACAGGTGGATATATTGTGGCTGAGGCGATATAATTATCTATTTAACCACCAAATACTAGCATTTAATACTGTAGCAAAACTAACCCATGCTAAATAGGGGATAAGCAATAAACCTGCCGTTTTATCAATTTTCTTGAATTGGGAGTAGGTTTCAAAAATAATTAGCCAAAAAAGAATTATTTCAAGTAATGCTAAAAAAGGATTGTGTAGATAAAAGAAAATTACAGACCAAGCAGCATTTAAAGCCAATTGAATAATAAAAAAGGTGAAGGCCTTCTTCACATTTTCTGGATCTTTTTCTAATCGGTTCCAAACCATACCACCAGCAACTCCCATCATAATATAAAGAATAGTCCATACGGGAGCAAAAACCCAGTTTGGTGGGTTGAAAGAGGGCTTCACTAATGTTGGATACCAAGTTGTAATGCTATCTCGGGTAACCATTCCAGAAAAATAACCAATCAACAAACAGGTTGTTAATACCACTGCGATTCGAATAATCTTTTGCATTTTTGTTTATATTTTATACAAATATAGTAAACAAAAGGTTCTGGTTTTTGTAAAATAAGTATCTTTGTAGAAAATAGTAACTATGATATCCGAAACGGATTTTATTGCCAATCATTATTCTACAGAATTAAATCAAGGAAACTTCATCTGGAGTGCTCCTAGTAATATTGCGCTTGTAAAATATTGGGGGAAAAAACAAGATCAAATTCCGGCCAATCAATCTTTAAGTTTTACATTAAATAAATGCAAAACCATAACAAAATTAGGATTTGAAAGAAGACGCTTCGACAAGCTCAGCGAGACAAATTCAACTTTCTCTTTTGATTTACTCTTTGAAGGACAACCAAAAGAAGATTTTAAACCAAAGATTCAAAAGTTTTTGGAACGAATCGAAAAGTATTGTCCTTATTTGAAAAACTATCATTTTACAATAGATACCCAAAATACATTTCCTCATAGCTCTGGTATTGCCTCCTCGGCATCGGGAATGGCCGCTTTAGCAATGAACATTATGAGTTTGGAAAAAGAACTAAATCCTTCAATGACGGAAGAATACTTTTACAAAAAAGCTTCATTTTTAGCTCGACTTGGATCAGGTAGTGCTTGCAGAAGTATAAAAGGGAGCATTGTGGTATGGGGAGAACACCAAGAAATAGAAGAGAGTTCAAATTTATTTGGAATTGCATTTCCTTCAGCTGTGCATTATAATTTTAAGAATTATCAAGATACCATTTTATTGGTTGACAAAGGAGAAAAGCAAGTATCCAGCACCGTTGGACATGATTTAATGCACAATCATCCATTTGCTGAACAGCGCTTTTTACAAGCTCCAGAAAATCTATCCAAATTAAAATCAATTTTAGAAAATGGTAACCTTGAAGAATTCATTAAAATTGTAGAAAGTGAAGCCTTGACATTACACGCCATGATGATGACCTCAATGCCTTATTTCATATTGATGAAACCAAATACCTTACAGATTATTAATAAAATTTGGAGTTTTAGAAATGAGACTAAAATTCCGGTTTGTTTTACTCTAGATGCGGGTGCAAATGTGCATGTATTATATCCAGAAAATAATAAAATAGAGACTTTGCAATTTATTAAAGACGAATTAGTTGGCTATTGTCAAAATGGTCAGTATATTTGTGATGAAATTGGTTTTGGAAGTCAATTAATACTTGAAAATTAAGATATGAAAGGACCCTTATTTTACTCCAAAATATTGCTCTTTGGTGAATATGGAATTATAAAAGATTCTAAAGGTTTATCTATCCCTTATAATTTCTACAACGGTGCTTTAAAAGTGTCCGAAAATCAATCGGCTGAAGCACTAAAATCAAATCAAAGCTTAGTAAAATTTGCTGATTATCTTAATCAATTACAGCAGGAAAAACCTTCACTAGTAAGTTTCAATTTAGATTTATTTAATGCTGATTTAGCAAGAGGAATGTTCTTTGATTCAAGTATTCCGCAAGGATACGGAGTTGGAAGTAGTGGTGCCTTAGTTGCAGCAATTTATGATAAATATGCCGACAATAAAATCACGGTTCTTGAAAATCTAACTCGTGAAAAACTACTTCAGTTGAAAAATATATTTGCTCAAATGGAGTCTTTCTTTCATGGTAAAAGTTCGGGTTTAGATCCATTAAACAGCTATTTAAGCATTCCAATATTAATTAATTCTAAAGACAATATTGAAGCTACTGGTATTCCTTCTCAAAGTACAGAAGGTAAAGGTGCTGTATTTTTAATAGACTCTGGTATTGTTGGCGAAACTGCTCCAATGGTGAATATCTTTATGGAAAACCTTAAAGACCAAGGTTTCCGTACCATGTTGAAAAATCAATTTGTAAAATACACCGATTTGTGTGTTGAGAATTTTCTTGGCGGCGACCAAAAATCGTTGTTTTCAAATACAAAAAAACTTTCTGCTGTGGTTTTAGACAACTTTAAACCAATGATTCCTGAAGAATTTCATGGAGTGTGGCAAAAAGGTATTGAAACCAATGATTACTACTTAAAACTTTGTGGTTCTGGAGGAGGTGGCTACATTCTTGGGTTTACCGAAGACCTTGAAAAGGCTAAAAAATCCTTAAAAGAGTATACACTCGAAGTAGTTTATCAATTTTAAATCCAACTCATGTTAAGCCGGAAAACCAAACATACTATTAAGAAAATTCTAAGTATGTTTTCTGTGGTTCGAGGCTATAATATTCCGATTATTGCACTTGCTCAATATCTTTCTGCCATTTTTATTTTGGCTCCCGAAAAAAGAGCATTAAGTGTATTATTAGATTTTAATTTATTTATTATTGTTATTGCTTCGGGATTAACAATTGCTTCGGGTTATATCATTAATAATTTTTATGACAGTAAAAAGGACTTAATCAACCGACCAAATAAATCAAAAATTGATCGCTTAGTCAGTCAAAGAACCAAGCTTCAGGTTTATTTTACTGTTAATTTTATTGTTGCTTCCTTGGCTTTATTGGTTTCCTTTAGAGCGCTGTTGTATTTTTCGGTTTATATTTTTCTTATTTGGTTTTATTCCCACAAACTTAAAAAACATCCCATAATTGGAAATTTAACGGCATCACTATTAGCAATTCTCCCATTTTTTGCCATTTTGTTGTATTACAAAAACTTATATCCTCAAATTTTTGCGCATGCAACATTCTTATTTCTACTTATTTTAATTCGGGAAATAATTAAAGATTTGGAGAACATTAAAGGAGATATTGCTAATGATTACCGAACTATTCCTGTTTTATTTGGCGAAATTGCAGCAAAAAAAATCATTACCTTTCTGACTATTATTACCATTTTACCAGTTTATCTTTTGGTAGATAAATATGATGTTGGCTATATGGACATTTATTTTTATGTAAGCTTAATGGTATTATTGTTTTTCCTTTTTTATTTATGGAAATCAAATTCAAAAATACATTACCTACAACTTCATATAATTTTAAAAATTATAATTGTTTCTGGGGTCCTTAGTATTGTATTAATTGATCCTGATGTACTTATTCACGGAAGATCTTTAAT
>CAMCBB010000052.1 GCA_945872875.1 Flavobacterium psychrophilum | reverse complement strand
TTTTTGCAAAGACAAACTTAACATTACTGGAATCTTTGACTCATTCACAACCGAATTTTCATCAATTGGATAAACATAAACTCCAGAAACTATTGGTTTTTTAGTATCTTTTAATTTCAATCCAAAAAATAAAGGATTGATTATTTTTTCAGTTTTACTATCTCTAAATTCAAAGTGCAAGTGCGGACCTTCAGAACCACCTGTATTTCCTGAAATAGCTATAATTTGATTTTTAGAAATCGGCAATTCATCAGGTTTTAAATAAGCTTCTATTTCATAACTTTTAGCAGCATATTGCAGTTCTTCAATTTTTTCTTGAATCGCACCTACAGCTTTTTGCAAGTGCCCATAAACGGTAGTATAACCATTTGGATGGGTTATATATATTGCTTTTCCGTAACCGTTTGATGCAATTTTAATTCGAGACACATACCCTTCTGCGGAAGCATGAACATTTAAACCTTCTTTTTGATTTGTTTTAAAATCAAAACCAGCATGAAAGTGATTGGGGCGTAGTTCTCCAAAATTACCTGATAGCTGCATTGGTATTTCCAGAGGTTGCACAAAATAATCTTGAGGATAAGGATTTTGTGAAAAAGTAAATAAAGAGATTAATAAAAAAAAAGGTGTTAATTTCATTTAAAAAAGTTGCTATTTGGCTAATTTACAAAATAAGAAAGATACAAAAAAAATTAGACCAAAACTATTTTTCAAGTAGCTATTTTACAAAATGTTAGCCTGTAAACTAAAAATAAATATTTTTTTTAGCAAAAAATATTGCTTTAATAGAATAGGAATTATAAATTTGTAAGATTAAGTAATGAATAGTGTTACAGATGAGTGAAATCACCGAAATAATAGATACTCTTGAAAATAAAATTCAAAAATTGTTTTTGAAAATAAACAGTTTAGAAGAAAAAAAGCAAGAGTTAGAAAAACAACTAACTATTTCAGTGGGGTCAAATCAAAATCAGAATTTAGTTATTGAGCAACTAAAAAAAGATGTTGAAACTTTAAAATTAACTAATTCACTACTTGGCAGTGAAGATTATAAAAGAGATACGAAGCTTAAAATAAATTCATTAATTAGAGAGATAGATTACTGTATTTCACAGATAGCAGATTAAAACTATGAATGAAAAGCTTAAAATTAAATTATCAATTGCAGATAGAGTTTATCCATTAACGGTAGACCCTTCTCAAGAAGAAGCAATGCGTAGTGCTTCAAAAAAAATTGATAATATGATAAAGCAATTCGAAGAAAACTATGCTGTTCGTGATAAACAAGATGTTTTGGCAATGTGCGCCCTACAATTTGCTTCTCAATTAGAACAAAAAAATGTGGATAATGCAATAGATGGAACAGAATCTATTGCGCGATTGACAAAAATGAATGAGTTATTGGATCAATATCTAAAATAATATTTCAAAAAAATACGTTCTTACAAATAGACTAAAAATACTGCCTACATTAGTTCATTTTTGGTAAACTCAACACTAACAAATTAAAATGAGTGAATCATCGTTACTATAGTATGCCCGCAATTTGTGGGAAACTTGAACAACGAGTTAACTCAAAACTTGTCTTATCGAGTTTATACAAGCAATTAATGTAGGTTTTTTTATATAATTTTTTAAATTAAAACATGGACATAATATCTATAATTATCGGTATGGTAGGTGGATTAGCAGGAGGTTTTACAATAACAAAAGTATTGGAAAAAAGCACCGCATCCAACCTACTAAAAAACGCAAAAAAAGACGCAGCATCAATATTAAAAGATGCAAATCTTGAAGGCGAAAATATTAAAAAAGACAAATTACTTCAAGCTAAAGAAAAGTTTTTAGAATTAAAGTCAGAACATGAAAAGGAGATTTTAGCTAAGGATAAAAGAATGGCCGAAGTCGAAAAAAGAATTCGAGATAAAGAATCTCAAGTTTCTAGTGAATTAGCTAAAGCTAAGAAAGTAAACGATGATTATGAAGCTAAAACAGCAGAGTATGAATCGAAGCTTGAAGTACTAAATAAAAAGCAACAGGAAATTGAGAAAATGCACAAAAGCCAGGTGGAGCAACTTGAAGTTATTTCAGGTTTATCGGCAGAAGATGCAAAAGAACAATTGGTTGAAAGCTTAAAAGCAGAGGCAAGAACCAAAGCAATGGCACACATCCAAGATACTATTGAAGAAGCCAAACTTACCGCACAACAAGAAGCTAAAAAAGTTATCATAAATACCATTCAGCGTGTTGGAACAGAAGAAGCAGTTGAAAACTGTGTTTCTGTTTTCAATATCGAATCAGATGATGTGAAAGGAAGAATTATTGGACGTGAAGGTAGAAACATTCGTGCCCTTGAAGCAGCAACAGGAGTTGAGATTATTGTAGACGATACACCTGAAGCAATCATCCTTTCTTGCTTTGATCCGGTAAGAAGAGAAATTGCAAGATTATCCTTACATAAATTAGTTACAGACGGTCGTATTCACCCGGCACGAATTGAAGAGGTCGTGGCTAAAACTACCAAACAAATTGAAGAAGAAATTGTTGAAGTTGGAAAACGAACTGTAATTGACTTAGGTATTCATGGATTACATCCAGAGCTTATCAAAACGGTTGGTAGAATGAAATACCGTTCTTCTTATGGTCAAAACTTATTGCAACACTCTAGAGAAGTTTCTAAACTTTGCGGAATCATGGCTGCTGAACTTGGACTGAATGTTAAATTAGCTAAACGCGCTGGTTTACTTCACGATATTGGTAAAGTGCCTGATGCAGAAAGTGATTTACCACACGCATTATTAGGAATGCAATGGGCTGAGAAATATGGCGAAAAAGAAGAAGTATGTAACGCAATTGGAGCGCACCACGACGAGATTGAAATGAAATACTTAATTTCTCCAATTATTCAAGTTTGTGATGCTATTTCTGGTGCAAGACCAGGTGCAAGAAGACAAGTATTGGATTCATACATTCAAAGATTAAAAGATCTTGAAGAAATTGCTTTCGGATTTAACGGAGTTAAAAATGCCTATGCAATACAAGCAGGTCGTGAATTGCGTGTGATTGTTGAAAGTGAAAAAGTAAATGACGATATGGCTTCTAGTTTATCATTTGAAATTTCTCAAAAAATTCAAACTGAAATGACTTACCCTGGGCAAGTGAAAATTACCGTAATTAGAGAAACTAGAGCGGTTAATATCGCTAAGTAATAGTTGCTCTTTATTATAAAAAAAGCTTGTCGTTTGACAAGCTTTTTTTATTTTCTGGGGTGAAAGGTATTTACAATTTGCGTAAGATGCTTTCTATCTAAATGCACATAAATTTCAGTTGTAGTAATCGATTCGTGCCCTAATAATAGCTGAATAGATCGCAAATCGGCACCATTCTCAAGTAAATGTGTTGCAAATGAATGTCGCAAAGTATGCGGACTTATTACTTTATTTAGATTAATAGCAACAGCTAAATCCTTAATTATTGTAAAAATCATTGCGCGCGTTAATTGTTTGCCTCGGCGATTGAGAAACAAAGTATCTTCAAATCCTTTTTGAATTTGAAGTTGACTTCGAATTAAATTTTTATAAAGTAAGATGTATTTCTGAGTTACTTCACTTATTGGTACAAAGCGCTGCTTATCCCCTTTTCCGGTGATTTTAATAAAACCCTCGTCAAAAAATAAATCGGATATTTTTAAAGAAACCAATTCAGAAACGCGCAATCCACAGCCGTACAAAGTTTCTAAAATGGCTCTGTTACGCTCCCCTTCTAGTTTCGATAAATCGATGGCAGCGATTAAATTATCAATATCTTGAACTGAAAGTGTGTCTGGTAATTTTCTACCCAAACGCGGTGCCTCAATAAGCTCCATCGGACTATCGGTTCGATAATCTTCAAATATCAAATAGGAAAAGAAGCTTTTTAAACCAGAAATGATTCGGGCTTGCGATCGTGCATTAACATCTTTAGAAATAGCATAAATAAACTGCTGAATGGTTTCTTCTGTAATTTTAATTGGAGAAATAGTTAAAGCATTTTGCTCTAAATACAAACACAGCTTTTCAATATCAAGAGTATAGTTGGCTATAGTGTTTTTAGACAGACCTCTTTCAATTTTAAGGAAAGACTGGTAACTTTTTAAATAGGTACTCCAATTCATATTTACAAAGTAACGAGAAAAGAAGCAATAAAAAAAACCACTCCAGAAATGGAGTGGTTTTAAAATAAAATAATAGGCTAAATAATAATTTTATTATTGTAAATAAAATCTGAATCCAACATTAAAAGAAAATGTGCCTGTACCATCAGGTGTGCTATTACTATCTAATGAATTTAAAGTTGAGGTGATAGCTTTAAAATAATTAGGTGCTTTTCCAACTCCTATCTCGAAAAAAGTACCCCATGTTGAATTACTACCGTAAAGTAATTCTATTCCAGCTGATGCTAAATAACCCATTTCGGTTTTAGCTGGAGTAACTTTTGATGTTGAAGATGAAAAAGGAAATGATAAAGTAGTAGTAGATGATACTATTTCATTTGTATGAATTTGACCAACACTAGCACCAACATATGGTCTTGCAGTAACTTGAATCCAATCATTACTAAACAAATCAGATTTTTCAAAAGAATACCTTCCATAAACACCATAAGATGATGGCAAAGGAATTGCATTTAAATCCATACCCAATGAGTAATACCCACCAACATGAATATTTTCATTTAATGAATATCCTGCTTCAATTTTTAATAATTGTGAACCACTGGAAAAACCTCCATGTACACCTTGAGCATTTGAATAAAATGAGCTAACAATAAACAATGCAAAAATTAATTTTTTCATTTTTTTTAGATTAATAGGTTAATAATGCAAAAATATATAATTAATTAACGAAATTTTAGTAAGTGAAAATATATTTATTAACAAGTAAATACTTATAAACAAATAAGTAATTGTTAAATAATTGATTTTAAATAAATTAAAATAAAATAAGTTGAAAAATTAACATAAATGTAAATAGCATTATACATATTGAAGAAAAAAAAACACTACATATGTAGTGGTTTAAAATTTAAAACAAAAAAAAACCACTCAATTTCTTGAGTGGTTATTTGGTAAATCTAAATTAGATTAGAAATGAAATGTAATATTTAAATGACCACCACCCCATTTAGTTGAATTAACTGCCCCGTTATCAGCTGTAACTTGAGTATCATTTACAAAAGATGATTGTGCCATTCCTGTATCAACACCACCAATATTTATGTAAGTTGATGAATTTTTAGATTGAAGCATTGCACCAAAACCATACTCAAGTCCAATAGAAATTTTAGGAATAATAAAATACTCACATCCTAAAAATCCTCTTGCACCAAGACCTAAAGTGCTTTTTTCTCTATCATTATCTCCAACTTTTTTTCCACTATCAAACATAAAGAGTCCGTCAACACCATAATAACCTTGTAATCTTGTTGAACCTCTTCTCCACTCTTTTCCTAATCCAGCAATTAATCTCATTTGATTATACTTGTCTGCAGAGTTGTTTAAAAACATAAAATTAGCAATCGCTCTGTAAGCAATTTTGTCTGTTTTGTAATATTTACCAAATGCATAAAGAGCATTTTTATTAACACCAACCACTGTTGGAGATACTGCGCTTCCTTGCACAACTTTACCAGCAAAATCAACAAATGAAGTTGCATCAAACCCAATAGCCCATTCTCCAGCTACTGGCAAATAATTTTCTCCTCTTTTAGACTTAAAGTCTTGCGCATTAGCAAACGATAAAGCGAATACTGCTGCTACTGTTAAAATAATTTTTTTCATAATTAATTTTTGTTTAAAGTTAATAGGGCAAATTTAAATACAATTTGACAATGGTTTAACAACAGGTGAAAATCAGTTATTAACAAGAAATGAACTACTAAAATTATTCTAATATATTGTTTATCAAGTATTTAAAAAATAGATTGTTAACAACTTATAAAAAATGGTTAATATCTAACTAACTAAAAAAACAACTTAATTTAACAATTTACAAATACTAGTATGTTTTTTTAGATTATTTACATAATTACATAGCTAAAATTATCAGATCCTCATTTCGGTTATTTTAACATAGTAAGATTATTACCCATTTCAACAATTTATCCTTAAAATTATTTATTTTTACAGAAATCAATTTCTCATGAAAGTTATAATTATTAATGGCCCTAACTTAAACCTATTAGGTAAAAGAGAGCCTTCCATATACGGGAGCGAATCTTTTGAAGATTATTTCATTTACTTAAAAGAAAAATTTCCAAGTATCGATTTAGACTATTTTCAAAGCAATGTAGAAGGCGAACTAATAAACAAATTACAAGAAGTAGGTTTTACTTATAATGGTATACTATTAAATGCCGCAGCCTACACCCATACATCAATTGGTATTGGCGATGCGGTTAAAGCAATAACTACACCTGTAATTGAAGTCCATATTTCAAACACTATGGCTAGAGAAGAATTTAGACATCAATCTTTTATTTCACCAAATGCATCAGGAGTAATTCTTGGATTTGGATTAAAAAGCTATGAATTAGCATTACAATCATTTTTACTATAATTTATGAAAAAAGTTATCCATATATTATTTCTATTTTTTTCTATTAGTTCTTTTGCACAAGTTAAAGGTACTGTAACCGACTCCAAAGGAAAACCTATTGCATTTGCTAATATATATGTAAAAGACACCTATATAAGTACCACATCGAATGAACAAGGCAAATATGAATTAAATATTAAAATTCCAGGGACTTATGTAATACTTTATAAGTACTTGGGCTATAAAACCGAAAAGAAAGTAGTGGAGTTTGATAAACTTGCTCTATTGGTAGATGCTACTTTACAAGAAGAAGAAATCCAATTGCAAGATGTGGCAATAAGTAATAAGGTAAATCCCGCCATCGAAATTATTAAAAATGCTATTGCAAGTAAAAAAGTAAACACAAAAAAAACCGATAAATACAATGCCGACTTTTACTCGAGAGGAATATTTAGGGTGAAAAACTTGCCTAAAACTATACTCGGCCAAAAATTAGATTTCTTTGACGAAATGATAGATTCCACCAGAAGTGGAATTTTATACTTATCGGAAACGGTTTCTAAAATTACTTTTCAAAAGCCAGATAAAATGAAAGAAATCATCATCGCCTCAAAAGTTAGCGGAAGGGATAATGGTTTTAGTTTTAATAATGCAGCCGATGTAAATTATGACTTCTACGAAAATTATTTAGATTTTAACACTAAAGTGGTTTCGCCAATTGCAGATAACGCTTTCAATTATTACAAATATAAATTTGACGGATCCTTTGTAGATGAAAACAATAAAATTATTGATAAAATAAAAGTTATTGCCAAACGAGATTCGGAGCCAGTAATGGAAGGTTACATCTATATTGTAGATGACACTTGGGCAATATATGCAGTAGACTTAACTATTAAAGGCAGTCAGATGGGAAATCCAGCAATTAATAAATTGGTTATCCAACAAAGCTTTAGCTATAATAACACCAATAAAATTTGGGCAAAAAACACCCAAACCTTTGACTTTGAAGCAGGAATTTTCGGAATAAACATCAGCGGTAGATTTACCTATGTATATTCTAATTTTGATTTCCCTGAAAAAATCGAAAAGAAAACCTTTACCAATGAAGTATTAAAATTTGAAGCAAATGCCAATAAAAAAGAAGATACTTTTTGGAACACAATTCGTCCCGTTCCTTTAACACTTGAAGAAAGTACTGATTACTTGAAAAAGGATGTACTTCAAACAAAGAAAAAGTCAAAAACCTATTTAGATTCTATAGATACGAAACGAAATAAATTCAGGGTTTTTGATGTGATATCGGGTTACAATTATTCGAATTCCTATAAAAAATGGAACATTAATTATGACGGATTGCTATCAAACTCCTCATTTAATACCGTTCAAGGATATAAATTCCATTCGGGAATCTCCTATACAAAAAGAGAAGAAGAAAAAAGAACCTTCTCTAGAATTAGCTCTAATATAGAATACGGCTTAGCTGAAAAGAAATTAAGAGCCACCGGAAGTTATGTTCACAAATTTAATTCGGTTAATAATGCTACCTTTTCTATTAATGCAGGAAGCAGCGTTGCTCAATTCAACAGCAACAACCCTATTTCCAATACCATAAACACCTTTAGTAGTTTACTATTCAAGAATAATTTCATGAAACTGTACGAAAAGAATTTTGTTTCGGCCAATTTTGGTAGAGAACTAGTTAATGGTTTAAATATGAATTTCAATTTGGATTACTCCGAAAGAAAACCTTTATGGAATTCAACCGATCAGAGTTTTATAAAATCAGAAAATGTATATACTTCTAATAATCCCTTACTTCCGAATGATTTTGAAACTCCTGCTTTTGAAAAACACAATTTAATGAAAGCAAATGTAGTTGCCGTAATTAAATTTGGGCAGCACTATTGGACAAGACCTGACGGGAAATTTAATATTGGAAATGACTCCTATCCTACTGTTTCTTTAGGTTATGAAAAAACTTTTTCTGCAACCGATAAGAAATACGAATACAGTTTGCTTAAGTTTAGAATTCAGCAATTGGTTGCTTTAGGCAATAAAGGAAATACCAAAATCAATTTAAGTGGTGGTCAGTTTTTTAATGGCGAAAACATTGCATTTGTAGATTACAAACATTTTAACGGAAACCAAACTCATATAGGCAGTGCAGATTCTTACACTAATCAATTCAACAACTTACCATATTATTCAGCAAGTACCAATACTAAATATTTTGAAACTCATATTGAACACAACGACCAAGGATTCATTATGAATAAAATTCCGTTGTTGAATAAACTGCAATCGCAATTGGTTTTAGGCTTTCATAATTTAGCTATTCCAAATAGAGTTCCCTACCAAGAATATACAATTGGGTTAGACAATTTAGGGTTTGGAAAAGCAAAGTTATTCCGATTGGATTATGTTCGTTCCTACCAAAATGGCTACCAAGGAGATGCCATTATTTTTGGATTAAAATTCTTGAATGTTTTAGAATAATTAATTTGTTATTTAAAAACATCATATCCAAATCGGATAAGGGTAGCAACAACAATAATTAAAAAGAAGATTCGAATAAATCCGTTTCCTTTTTTAATTGCCAATTTTGCGCCCATCCAACCGCCAATAGCGTTGCAAAATGCCATAGGAATGGCAATTGCCCATATGATTTTTCCTTTTAAAACAAACAAACAAATCGATCCAAAGTTGGTCGCTAGATTCACCATTTTGGCATTTGCGGAAGCATGCAAAAAATCGAAGCCTAAAATAGCCACAAAACCAAGCACCAATAAACTTCCAGTTCCCGGACCTATAAATCCGTCGTAAAAACCAATACACAAACTCATTACAACCGCAAGAAATAATTGCTTATTTGGAGTTAAATTTTTCTCTTGGCTGGCGCCAAAATTCTTTTTGGCAAACGTATAAATAGCAATTAAAGTTAAAACCACTAAAAGTAGCGGCTTCATAAAATCATTGCTTACTAAAGTCAATAAATTAGAACCTAAAAAAGCAGCGCCAAAAGACAGCACAGCCATTATGGAAAGTAATTTCCAATTAATTTGTACTTTTTTCAAATACTGTTTGGCCGCAAATGAAGTTCCGCTAAAAGCTGGAATTTTCAGAGTACCTATTATTGAAGCAACAGATAAATTGGGCAACAAAACCAGAGCAACAGGTGTTTGAATCAATCCGCCACCACCAACAATAGCATCAACAAATCCTGCGCAAAAAGAAGCCAAACAAAGCAATAAAATAATATAGGTCTCCATAATTCTATAAAATAAAAAAGAGGTACTAGATGCACCTCTTTTTTAATATTTAGTTCAAATTATACTCTAACAATATTCGCACCTAAAGCTCTTAGACGCTCATCGATGCGTTCGTAACCTCTATCAATTTGCTCGATATTTTGAATTGTTGAAGTTCCTTTTGCAGAAAGTGCTGCAATTAATAAGGAAATTCCAGCTCTAATATCTGGCGAACTCATAATGGTTGCTTTTAATTGTGATTTAAAGTTATGTCCCATAACCACAGCGCGGTGTGGATCACACAACATAATTTTAGCACCCATATCAATCAATTTATCGACAAAGAACAAACGGCTTTCAAACATTTTTTGGTGAATTAAAACATCGCCATTGGCTTGTGTAGCTACCACCAAAACAATACTCAATAAATCGGGAGTGAATCCTGGCCATGGTGCATCAGCAATGGTCAATATAGATCCGTCAATATCAGTTTTAACTTCGTATCCATTTTCATGAGAAGGAATGTAAATATCATCTCCTTTTCTTTCTAAGGTAATTCCAAGTTTTCTAAATACATTTGGAATGACACCTAAATTATCCCAACTTACATTTTTAATTGTAATTTCACTTCTTGTCATCGCCGCAAGGCCAATCCAAGAACCAATTTCAATCATATCAGGGAGTATTCTGTGCTCACAACCACCAAGGCTTTCTACTCCTTCAATAGTCAATAAGTTCGATCCTACTCCACCAATTTTAGCTCCCATGGAGTTCAGCATTTTGCATAATTGTTGCAAATATGGCTCACAAGCAGCATTATAAATTGTAGTTACTCCTTCTGCCAATACAGCTGCCATAACAATATTAGCAGTTCCCGTTACAGAAGCTTCGTCAAGCAACATATAAGTCCCTTTTAATCTTGTTGAAGTTTCAACACCATAAAAATGGTCTTCTTTTTCATATCTAAATTTGGCACCCAAATTAATAAATCCTTCAAAGTGCGTATCCAATCTTCTTCTTCCAATTTTATCTCCACCTGGTTTCGGAATGTATCCTTTTCCAAAACGAGATAATAACGGACCAACAATCATAATTGAACCTCTTAGTGATCCACCTTCTTTTTTAAAGGATTCGGTTTCAAGATAGCCCACATTCACCTCATCGGCTTGAAAAGTGATTGATCCTGGACCATTTTTTTGAATTTTTACACCCAAGTTTCCTAAAAGCGTAATCAATTTATTTACATCAATAATATCTGGAATATTATTAATTGTAACTTTTTCTGGTGTTAACAACACCGCACATAAAATTTGTAACGCTTCGTTTTTAGCACCTTGTGGGGTTACATCCCCTTTTAATCTAATGCCTCCTTCAATTTTAAAAGTTCCCATATAGTCGATTTAGGTTCTTAAGTATTTAGCAATAAGTTTCTTATTTTTCTTAGACCCTTAGTGCATTAGCTCCTTTTTTTATTTTGGATTATTATTGTTCTTTATAAATGGTTTTTTTCCTGTTTGTTTTTTAAAACCTTGTTTCATATTCTTTTGCATTGGCGCTCCTGCTTTATTCGAAACTTTTTTATTGGTTCGAATTAAATCGGTTGTGGTAGATAATTCTTCTTCGCTTCCTAATAGGTTAATTGTACCTTCAGAAAGCTCATATAAATGTTCAAAAATTACCACATCGGTAACTGTATCTTTATTCCAACTTAAATATGATTTTTTCATGTGATTGGCAATTACTTTCACCAAGGCACTTTTCATTTCACCTTCTTCCCATTTATCGGCAACTTCTATCATGTATTTGATATTGTTTCCATAAAAACGGTATTTCGGGTTTTTCTGTGGATAAGGTAAACGCTCTGGTTTTAAATTTATCACCTCACGAGTAGGAATTGGATAAGGCGAATCTACATCCATCATAAAATCAGACATAATAAACAACTGATCCCATAACTTGTGCTGGAAATCGGGCACATCACGCAAATGCGGATTCAAACTTCCCATTACTTGAATGATGTATTTAGCCGCCTTGTTGCGTTCTTCTCTATCTGCAATAACTTTGGCTTGATCGATCAATTTTTGCAAATGACGACCATATTCTGGAATAATTAAATGCGGTCTTTCGGCATTGTATTCCAAATGACCTACCACCTCATTCGCATTCTCTTTTATGTATTTTGGTACCATATTAAAATGAAATTATTCCTTCTATTGTAGAAACTTCTAAATATTTTTCAACCACATGCTCCGGCGAATTCATTCTTACATTTACCGAAACACTGGTATATTTTCCAGCTTTTGATTGGTGCGTATTAATAACCGCACCCATATTATCAAATGCATTTTCTACCGCAACAATTTTAGTAGCATCGGTAGGAACGATAAATTTATACAAGTATTCTGAAGGCCAAGCAGAAGTGCTACTCAATTCTTCTTTCAGTCGAATATAAAATTCTTCGGTCTTTTTATCCATTCTGTAATTAAAATAAACGCAAATATACATTTTTGAAATTAGATAAAGTTATCCAAAATAAGATTTTTAAGAATTATCCGCTAATTTATTTAGAGCGAAAATTTGGCGCATTTTAGTAAACCAAATTCCTGCCCTCCACGCTACAAGGTAGCTTGCTGCGGTCAGGGCTATTTGAGCAGAGATCGGATATAAATAAAGTAATTGCAAGTAAAAATTAAATATATTTGAAGAATCTTAATATTAATGAACAAAAATGAAAAACACCGCTTTAATAACAGGAGCTTCAAACGGCATCGGACTTGAATT
>CAMCBB010000051.1 GCA_945872875.1 Flavobacterium psychrophilum | reverse complement strand
CATATGTAGATAAATCTAGAATTGGAATATTTGGATGGTCTTATGGAGGATTTATGGCAAGTAATTGCTTATTAAAAGGTGCTGATGTATTTAAAATGGCAATTGCCGTAGCTCCGGTTACCAACTGGCGTTTTTATGACAGCATTTACACCGAACGTTACATGCAAACTCCGCAAGAAAACGCAAGTGGATATGATACGAATTCTCCAATAAATTTTGCAGATAAACTAAAAGGAAATTTCCTTTTAATTCACGGAACTGCCGATGATAATGTACATTTTCAAAATTCAATGCAATTTGTAGAAGCATTAGTGCAAGCTAATAAACAATTTGATTGGGCGGTTTATCCCGATAAAAACCACGGAATTTACGGTGGAAAAACCCGAATTCAGTTGTATAATAAAATGACAAATTACATAAAAGAGAAACTATAAACTAAACTAAATAAAACTAAAACAATTATTATGAGTGAACAAGTAAAAACAGGACATCCAAAAGGACTTTGGGTATTGTTTGGAACCGAAATGTGGGAAAGGTTCAACTTCTACGGAATGAGAGCAATTTTAACCTTATTTATGGTTAATTCTTTATTAATTAAAGAAGCAGATGCAGCAATTATATATGGAGGATTTTTGGCTTTATGTTATTTAACACCACTTATGGGAGGCTTTATTTCTGATAAATACATTGGAAATAGATACAGCATTATGTTTGGTGGTACACTTATGGCAATTGGGCAATTTTTATTATTTATTAGTGCTTCTACTTTTGATACCAATATTGGTAGTGCAAAAATGTTTATGTGGATTGCATTGTTTATAATCATTTTTGGAAATGGTTTTTTCAAGCCAAATATTTCTTCAATGGTGGGTAGTTTATATCCAAAACAAGAAAAAAGTAAATTGGATTCTGCATTCACCATTTTTTACATGGGAATTAATATTGGTGCTTTTTTAGGCCAATTTATTTGCCCTTGGGTTGGAGATGTTAAAGATGCTGATACTGGAATTAGAGACATATTTGCATTTAAATGGGGGTTCTTGGCAGCTTCTATTGCAATGGTAATTGGTACAATTACATTCTTTATGCTAAAAGATAAATATGTTGTAACACCAGAAGGAAAACCTATTGGTGGCTTACCAAAAAATAATGATGCTGGAGATTTTGAAGAGGGAGAAACTCAAACTGCTAAATTTACAAGTAAAGCAATTGGAATTGCATTTGGTTTATTTGTAGTTTTATTTTTTATATTTAGATATATTTTAGTTGGTGAATTTGGTTTTACAGCTGTAGAAATGGGGCAATTAATTAAAGGTATTATCTATCCATTTATTTATTCTGCTGGAATTTCTTTAGCTTATTTAATTATGAGTTCTGCTGAAAACAAAGTAGAGAGACAAAGAATTTGGGTTATTTACATTGTATCTTTCTTCATTATTTTCTTTTGGGCTGCATTTGAACAAGCGGGATCTTCATTAACCTTTATTGCAGACAATCAAACCGATAGAAATATTTTTGGATGGAATATGCCACCTTCAATGGTTCAAATTTTCAATGGCCTTTTTGTAGTGATGTTAGCACTTCCATTCAGTTTACTTTGGGATAAATTAAGAGCTAAAGGTAAAGAACCAGTTTCACCATTGAAACAAGCAATGGGATTGGCTTTAATTGCTGTTAGTTATTTTATTATTGCACACAATGTAAAAGATCTAGGAAATTCTGGGTTACTTGCAATCAAATGGTTAATGTTGTTGTATTTAATTCAAACTATGGGTGAACTTTGTTTATCTCCTATTGGTTTATCATTAGTGGGGAAATTAGCTCCTAAGCGTTTTGCTTCGCTTTTATATGGAGTTTTCTTCATCTCTAATGCGGCTGGATATGCATTAGCTGGATCACTTGGAGCGATTATTCCGGCGACTGGAGATAAGTTTGTTAAAGCAGAAAAATTAGGAATAAATTTACAAGATGTTTTGGATAAAAAAATCACTTTAACTCCTCAACAAGTAGCGCTTTTTGAAAAAGAGCAATTGCCAATTGCAAATACTTCATTTGCTGGTTTTGAGATTCATAATTTATACGAGTTCTTTATGGTTTTCGTAATTCTTTGTGGAATTGCTGCCGTAATACTTGCTATTTTGTCTCCTCGTTTAAAGAAAATGATGAACGGGATGACCTAATAAATATTAAATATTTTTTATATCTTTCAAACCTACAAGAATCCTTGTAGGTTTGTTTTTTTTAAATCAATTTATTATGTGGAAAAGTCATCCTAAAGCATTGCCTTACTTGTTTTTATCTGAAATGTGGGAGCGTTTCGGTTATTATTTAATGATTGGAATTTTTACTTTATATCTTAAAGATGTCGAAGCAGGATTTGCGATGACAGAAAAAGAAGCTTCCGATTTATATGGAACTTTTATTGCTTTAGTATTTTTAACTCCTTTCATTGGTGGATTAGTTGCAGACAGATATTTAGGTTATAAAAAGTCAATTGTAATAGGTGGAATAATGATGGGTGCCGGTTATTTTATGATGGGAATTCATAGTCTTCCAATGCTCTATTTAGCCATGACATTAGTAATTGTTGGAAATGGTTTTTTCAAACCAAATATCTCTACACTTTTAGGTAATTTCTACAACGAAGACCAATACAAAGAAAAGAAAGATGAAGGCTATAATATTTTCTATATGGGAATTAATGTTGGCGCCTTTATTTGTAATTTCTTTGGAGCAGCATTGCAAATATTATTAGGCTGGCAATATGCATTTATGGCAGCGGGTTTAGGAATGTTCATTGGTGTAATCGTGTTCCTTTTGGGTACAAAACACTACGGTGATAAAACTGAAAAGAAAGGGATTCAAGAAGGCGATATGCCATTTTCAAAAATTGTAATGTACATCTTAGTTCCGTCTGTTGTTTTTGGAGTTATTGGTTGGCTAATAAAAGGAGTGCAATCGGATCTTAATCTTGATAGTGCCATTTTTGGATCAGACAGTACCGATGCCTTTATTTTTGCTTGTATACCGGTAATTTACTTTTATGGCAGTTTGTTTTTCAAAGCAAAGCCAGAGGAAAAAAGACCAATTGGTGCCTTGCTTTCAATCTTTGCAGTGGTGATTTTATTTTGGGCAGTATTCAAATTAAATGGATCAGCATTAACAACTTGGGCTGATAGATATACCGATAGAGAAATAACCGGAACTACTCAAACGGTATTTAGCAATTTAAAATTAGCTAAAGACATTGAATTCAAAAAAGATTCTACCGAATTATACGACGCAAGTTTTAGACTTCAAAAAGAAAATGGACAAGTGAAAAAAGTTGTAGATTATCCTATTTATTTTAGAAATGTTCACAAAGAAAAAACACCTGCCGAAGGAAGTAAAATAAGTATTTGGGCAACCAACTTAAGTCAATCCATCAATCCGGGTTGGGTAATACTATTAACCCCGCTTGTAGTTGCCTTTTTCACTTACTTAAGAAGTAGAAAAAAAGAACCTTCCACACCAACAAAAATTGCATTTGGTTTATTAATTTCTGCATTATCAGTTTTAGTGATGATTGCAGCAGTTCATATTGGAAACAACGGAATGGAAAAAGTATCCGTTTGGTGGTTGGTAGCTAATTACGGAATCATAACAATTGGAGAATTATTTCTAAGTCCGATGGGATTATCAATCGTTTCAAAATTATCCCCAAAAAACATTACTGCTTTAATGATGGGAGGATGGTTCCTTTCAACTTCAATTGGAAATAAGTTATCCGGAGTTTTAGCAAGTATGTGGGATCAATATGATGACAAAGCAAATTTCTTTTGGGTGAACTTCGGTTTATTACTTTTTGCAACGGTATTAATGTTTGCCTTAGTGAGAAATTTAAACAAAGTAATGAAAGACCACGGAATCAATTAATATTATGAAAGAAATTCAAACATTAGAAGAAATTCAAAACTTTAAAGGGAAATATCCAAAACAGCTTTGGTATTTATTTTTTAGTGAAATGTGGGAACGTTTTTGTTTCTATGGAATGCGTGGCATGCTTGTAGTGTTTATGGTAAGCCATTTGGACATGGATGAAACAGTTGCCAATCTTCAATATGGTGCTACACAAGCATGGGTTTATGCCTTTACATTTATTGGAGGTTTATTTGCAGATAAAATTCTTGGGTTAAGAAAATCCCTTTTTTGGGGTGGGCTGTTAATGATTATTGGAAGTGTCATTTTAGCAATTGATCCGATAAATTACTTTTTTATTGGAATTGGTTTTACCATTGTTGGAACTGGTTTTTTTAAGCCAAATATTTCTTCTATGGTTGGGCAATTATATAAAGAAGGAGATAATCGAACCGATGCAGGCTTTTCTTTCTTTTACATGGGAGTAAATCTTGGAGCCTTAATTGGAGGTTACATTTGTATTGCTGTTGCAGAAGGATCCTTGTGGCAATCATTAGTTCCGGAACATCTTAGATGGAATGTAGGATTTGGATTTGCAGCATTAGTGATGATAATTAGTCTACTAACTTTTACACAAACACAAAAAAGTTTAGGGCCAATCGGACTTTCACCATTAGAAAATATTGAAAAATCAAAAAGAAAAACCTTAGAAATTGCCACTTTCATTGGTTCGCTTTTAATTATTCCAATAATTATATTAATGGTTGAAAACACCGAATACACCAAATGGTTTATGATTTTCATTGGACCAATTTCTATTCTTTATTTGATCTACGAAATGCGAAATTTTAGTGTTTCTGAAAATAAAAAATTAGTAGCTGCTGTAGTGTTTATGTTGTTCTCAATCGTCTTTTGGGCGTTTTTCGAACAAAGCGGTGGATCCCTTAGTCTTTTTGCTGCAAATAACTTAAACAATACAATAGCTGGTGTTGAATTGAGTCCGAATGGTGTAAACAACTCAGCCAACTCCTTTTTTGTTATTGGATTTGCTGCATTGGTTGGATTAATTTGGTTGTGGATGGGTAAACGAAAAATTGAACCCAACACGGTTATCAAATTTGGAATTTCCTTTTTATTCCTTGCCGGAGGTTTTTGGATTTTTTATTATACCAAATTTTTTGCTGGTCCCGATGGAAAAACATCTTTAGGATTATTTACATTTGGATGGTTTATCATCACTTTTGGAGAATTATGTTTATCCCCAATAGGAATGTCAGCAATGACCAAACTTTCTCCCAAGAAAACCCAAGCCGTAATTATGGGAATGTGGTTTTTAGCTAGTTCTTATGGTCAATATTTTGCCGGATTATTAGGAGCTAATATTGCAGAAGCCTCAGAAAAATCTTCAAATGCTGCCAAACTTATTGTGTATGCCGATGGCTATAAACAATTAGGTATTTATGCACTTATAGCGGGAATAATTTTAATTGCAATTTCACCATTTATAAAAAAATTAATGCAGGAAGTAAAATAATTTTGTACTTTCGGCATTGTAAAAAACAAAGAATTTATATGAGAAAAATATTATTAATAGCACTATTTTTTGCTGCGACTATTTCAGTTAAAGCGCAAGAAGGTCTTAAATGGTATGACGATATCAATCAAGCCATAGAAGTTTCTAGACAAGAACAAAAACCATTATTTTTATTTTTTACAGGAAGCGATTGGTGCGGATGGTGTGTAAGATTGCAAAATGAAGTTTTCAAAACTCCCGAATTTATTTCTTGGGCAAAAGAACATGTGGTTTTAGTAGATTTAGATTTTCCAAGAAGAACTCCGCAATCAGATGCTCTAAAATCTCAAAATAATCAATTGCAACAAATGTTTAAGGTGCAAGGGTTTCCAACAGTTTGGTTTGTAAAACCGCAAATTAAAGAGGAAGGAAAAATTAATTTAGAACAATTAGGGAGTTCTGGATATCTTGCTGGAGGACCAACCGTTTGGATTAAAAGTGCCAATGAAATTCTTAAAAACTTTGTAGCAGATCCCAAACCTGCAAAAGCAAAAAAATCATAACTTATAAAATCCCTTTTCGTTAGTATTGTGAAAAGGGATTTTTTGTTTTTTACATGTCGCTTTCCAAAGTTTGCAATAATATTTATAATTAGAACCATCTGCAACCACTAACTTCGGCTTAATGATTTGCAATGCCTTTTCCAAATTTGTTTTTGGATTGTTTACCAATAACAAAATGTCCGGAGCTACATTTGACAAATATTTACCTTCACGATCAATTACCAGTATTTTTTTTCGTTTAAAATAAATTAAATTAGCAAGGGAATCTTTAGCTTTTAAATTACAAGAGTTTCCAACCAAATAGGAATTCAAAGCTAAATTTTCATAGTTGCTATTTGGTAAATTATTTGAAAAGTAAACCGTAACCTGATCTCCATAACGCTTGGTAATTACACTTGCCCCCCTACAATTGAAAACGAGTAATTCCTCTTCTTTTTGATTAAAATATTTTATTGAAATTGCTAGTGTTTGCAAACTTAAAGTCACAACTAATACAACCAACAATTTTTTGAAAGTTGGTTTCTTAAACCAAATTATAACACAGAAAATAAACACATATAATCCCCACATTATATATATTGAAAGTGGAATGTCTTTAAACACAAACCTTTCAAAAGAAGCTACCCATGCGATAACTTTATTTAATATAAAAATACTCCATTCTAATGCTTTCAACAAGGGCAACCAAATCCAATCAATGGCAGCAAGAAACATGACAATTACTCCAAGACCTAATATCAAAGACATACCTGGAAGGATAACCAAATTGGTAATGAAAAACAACCCCGGAAATTGATGAAAATAATAAATACTAATAGGAAATGTGCCTATTTGAGCTGCAAATGAAATTGTAATAATATCCCACAAATAATGGGTCAATTTATATTTGGGCGTCCAAATCGAAGCCAATAATGGCTGCAACCAAACAATAAAATATAGCGCAACATAACTCAACTGAAAACCAACATCCATTAAAAAAGAAGGCTGAAATAACAAAATAAGCAAGGCTGAAATGGCTATAGTATTATAAATATTAACACTCCGTCGAAGAAACATTCCAACGGCAACAAATGAAAACATAGTAACAGAACGAACAACTGAAGGCGCAAAACCAGCCAACAATCCAAAGGCCCATAAAAATGTAATTACGATAATTAATTTTACCAATGCACCTCTACTGCTGTTTGGAAATGGTTTTAATAAAAAGGTTATAAAAAGCAAAATAAATCCAACATGTAAACCCGAAACCGACAAAACATGCACAGCTCCAGCGTATTGATAATCGCGAACAACTTCGGGTGAAATATCTTGTTGTTGTCCTAAGATTAGAGCCACCACAACACTTAATTCCGATTTATGAAAATGATTTTTTTCTAAGTTTTGGATGATTTTATTACGCAATGAACTAGCATAATAAAACACGCTTTTTTCTTTTATTGGACTGATCTTTATTGAGGTTGTAGCATACATTTGACCATAAATATGTTGATTTGAGAGATAATTTCCATAATCAAATTGATTCGGATTCATTGGAGGTTTAGTTTTTCTTATCGTTCCAATAGCTTGAAGTTTATACCCAATATCTATTTTAAGAGGCGATGATTTCTTTAAATTTAAAAGTACTTTACCACAAGTAGCTTTCCCGTCTAATGAAATTATTTGGGCAACATACCGATTGAAAACTGCAGTTGTTTTAAGTTTTTCTTTTATAATTAATACAACAGCACGATTCTTATTTTGATTAGAAATGAAGTGAATGTAATGTGTTTTATTGCGGGTAGGATCTTGAGAAACAGTTGTGAAAATTCCTATAAATAAAGCAGTACTCAGTGCTGTAATTCCAAAAAGATTAATGAGTACTAATTTTGATTTAGCGTAAAAATAAACACTAAATAAAGTAAGTAAACTTAAAAGTACTGCAATTAAAGAGAATAAAAAAGCCGGTTTTGTATAATGAGCAATTAATAACCCAAGTACAAAACTGGCTGTAATTTTAATTAATGGAAATTGTAATACCCTCATAACTAAAAGGTACCACAAAAAAATAAGTTGTTAAAGAAAATTATTTCTTTTCTTTAGTTCTGGTGTCAATTCCAAAGGGGAGATATAACGGACAAGAGCCAATCAAACTAACCAATGATAAAACAGCTGCAACTGCTAATAATACAATTCCTAAAGTTCCTGAGATTTTTCCTAATAAATACAATACAACAATGATTGTTGCTGCAATAAAGCGAAGAATTTTATCAACGCCACCCATGTTTTTTTTCATCTGTTAGTAAATTAAAGTTAATAATTTACTTCAAATGTATCTGTAAATAATTCATTGAATGTAACTTAGGTTACAACTTGGAATTTATGAAATTGATTTTACGATTAACTTGGCTGTAGAAGCACTTGCGCCAACTCCACCTAGTTTTTGTTCTAGTTGATCGTATTTTTCTAAAAGTTTTATACGATAATTCGGGTCTAAGATTTTAGTCAATTCTGATTTAATTCGTGCCGTATTGCAGTTTTCTTGAATTAATTCGGTTACCACTTCTTGATCCATAATTAAGTTAACTAGAGAAATATATTTAAGCGTAATTATTCGTTTGGCTATTTGATAAGACAGCCAACTTCCTTTATAACAAACCACTTCCGGAACTTTAAAAAGAGCGGTCTCAAGAGTTGCAGTTCCCGAGGTTACCAAAGCAGCATGGGCATGACTAAGCAAATTATATGTTTCATTAGAAATAAACTTTATGTTTTTTCCTTTCAAAAAAGGTTCATAAAATGAATACTCCTGACTTGGCGCTCCGGCTATTACAAATTGATAATCGGGGAAATCACTTCCTACGCTCAACATTAAAGTCAGCATTTTAGAGATTTCTTGTTTTCTACTACCCGGTAATAAAGTAATTATTGGTCTTTCGTCTAGGTTATTTTGTTTCCTAAAAGTAACCGCATCGGTTGTTTCTCTGTTATGAATGGCATCAATAAGCGGATGCCCTACAAATTCAACTGGAAAGTGGTGTTTTTTTTCGTAAAAATCTTTTTCAAAAGGCAGAATTACATACAATTTATCAAAATCTCTTTTGATGTCTTTTATCCTGCTTTCTTTCCAAGCCCAAATTTGTGGAGAAATATAATAATGAGTTGGTATGCCTTTTATTTTCGCCCATTTTGCAATGCGCATATTGAATCCGGGATAGTCTATAAATATTATAACATCGGGTTGAAATTGTTCAATATCGGATTTACAAAGCTTAATATTTCTGAAAATAGTTTTGAGATTCAGTACCACCTCAGCAAATCCCATAAATGCCAATTCACGGTAGTGTTTCACTAAAGCACCGCCCGCTTGCTGCATTAAATCTCCACCCCAAAAACGAATATCGGCAGTTGGATCTTCCTTATAAAGAGCCTTCATTAAATTAGATCCATGTAAATCTCCTGATGCTTCTCCTGCTATGATGTAATATTTCATATTGCTGAAATTATTTAAAAAGCACTGTTGCTAAAGCTAAAATTATAGTGGCTAGGACAATTCCTCGGGCCATTAATTCTTTGTCTTTTTTTAGTAAATAGAAAAAAATCAAAATATTAATAATGGCACCAAGGGTAATTACTTTACCCATTATTCCTGGTTCATGAATTACAAATTTTATATATTGTAATTTGGTAAAACTCAATAAAAACAAGAATGCACTCACAATAGCTGCAAGTATACCAATTAAAAATCCAATAAATAAATCTGACTTTTTCATTATTGAAGTTTTAAAATTCCCAAGTGTTTAAAGTTTGAATAGCGTGGTGAGCTGTTAAATCAAACTGTACTGGAACAATAGAAACATAGTCGTTTGCTAAAGCCCATTCGTCCGTATCTGTTCCTTTATCTAAGTTAACAAATTCACCTGTTAACCAATAGTATTCTTTTCCAAAGGGGGTTACACGCTTATCAAATTTTTCCTCCCAAAGTGCTTTCGCTTGGCGGCAAATTTTAATTCCCTTTATTTCATGGGTTTTCAATTTAGGCAAATTAACATTTAATACCGTTCCATCGGGCAACCCGTTTTTTAATACTTGTGTAGCAATCTTTTTTATAAAAGTCTTAGCCGATTCAAAATCAGCATCCCAGTTATAATCCAACAATGAAAACCCAATGGCAGGAATCCCCTCAATACCTGCTTCAACAGCAGCACTCATTGTCCCCGAATAAATGACATTTATTGAAGAATTCGAACCATGATTCACTCCTGAAACACATAAGTCGGGTTTTTGTTTTAAAATTTCGTTTACTGCCATTTTCACACAATCGGCGGGAGTTCCAGAACAACTGTATTCGGTTACAGATGCCTCATTACTTGATATTTTATTCAAATGTAAGGTGCTGTTTATTGTTATGGCATGACCCATAGCACTTTGTGGGCTATCAGGAGCAACCACAACTACATCACCAAGTTCCTGCATTACAGCTATTAAAGCTCTAATTCCTGGAGCAGAAATTCCGTCGTCGTTGGTTACTAATATTAAAGGTTTTTTTGGCATTATTGGTGCGTTTTAGTGTAACAAAAGTAATTAATTTGAGTCTTATTCTATTACATTTTTAATAACTTTGAAGTTAAACCCTGGTTTTAACAAAAAATTATGCGCACCACTACTTTTATGGCCTATTTTTTTGTGTAAATTAGTGCAAAAAATAATTAATGAATACAATTATTCAATTTATGAAAAGACATTATAAAATAATAGTACTTGTACTAGCGATTTCGCTTGGCCTTTGGAGTTTTGTCCCAAAAACAAATTCCGATCCCGAAAAAGACAAACTTTTATTAGAACTATTAACTTATGTAATTGAAAAAGGACATTACAGTCCGGCTGCTATAGATGATGATTTTTCTAAAGGGGTTTATAAAGACTATTTCGAAGCAATTGATCCTTCAAAAAGATTCTTTTTGCAATCGGATATGGATGAATTTTCTAAATATGAATTGGAAATTGATGATCAAATAAAAAACAAAGATCTTTCGTTCTTTAATTTAACCTATACTCGTTTAATAAAACGAATGGAAGAAGGCAAAGAATATTATAAATCTGCTTTAAAAAATCCAATAGATTATTCGGTTAACGAAAACATAAACACCGATTATGAAAAAGCACCTTATTGCACTTCAGTAGATGAATTAAAAGAGCGTTGGAGAAAACAGGTAAAACTTACTACGCTAGCTTCATTGGTTGAAAAACAAAAAATTCAGGAGGAATATATAAAAAATAAAAATAAAACTCCGGAAGAAAAATTAGCAGAATACAGAAAAAAACAAGGTGCTAATTTAAACAAAGAAGCAGAGGCAAAATTCATTGAAGGTCTTTCAAAAAAAGATACCATTTCTACAAAAACATTTGCAGAAATGGAAAAACAAACCAGAATAACTGCTGAAAAATCTCTAGATGACACCTTTACTTTTATTAAAGATTTAAATAAAGAGGATTGGTTTGGAATCTTCCTAAATATAATTGCAACTCGTTTTGACCCTCACACTTCTTATTTTCCTGCAGATGAAAAAGAAAAATTTGATGTGAGCATGAGCGGAAAATTAGAAGGTATTGGTGCTCGTTTACAAAAGAAAAACGATTACACTGAAATTACCGAATTAATTTCTGGTGGACCTGCTTGGAAACAAAAAGAACTTGAAGCGGGAGATTTAGTTTTAAAAGTGGCACAAGGTGATAATGAGCCTGTAGATGTTGTAGGAATGCGAATTGACGATGTAGTTAAAAAGATTAAAGGACCAAAAGGCACCGAAGTTCGGTTGACTGTAAAAAAACAAGACGGATCGATCAAGGTAATTACGATCATTAGAGATGAAGTAGAAATTGAAGAAACTTATGCTAAATCAAGTATTGTAGAAAAAAATGGTGTGAAATACGGAATTATTTATTTGCCAAAATTCTATATTGATTTTGTTGATAAAGACAGCCGCGACGCCGGAAAAGATATTGCAATTGAAGTAAAACGCTTGAAAAATGAAGGCGTTAAAGGAATTGTGATGGATGTTAGAGATAATGGTGGTGGATCATTAAAAACTGTGGTGGACATTGGTGGATTATTCATTGAAAAAGGTCCGATTGTTCAAATTAAATCAGCTGCAGGTAAAAAAGAAGTGCTTTATGACAATGATTCAAAAGTGGAATGGGATGGTCCTTTAGTTATTATGACTAATGAATTCTCTGCTTCAGCATCAGAGATATTAGCTGCTGCAATGCAAGATTATAAACGCGCAGTGGTTATTGGAAGTAAACAAACCTATGGCAAAGGTACCGTTCAAAATGTAATTGACTTAAACCAATTTGTTAGAGGAAGTACTTATGGAGATTTAGGTGCGCTAAAAACTACTACTCAAAAATTCTATAGAATTAATGGAGGTTCAACCCAATTAGAAGGAGTTAAAAGCGACATTGTAATGCCAGATGCTTATGCGTATTTAAAAATGGGAGAACGCGATGTAGATAATGCGATGCCTTGGGATAAAATTGACGCAGCTGATTATTCATTATGGAACAAACAACTGAATTTAGACTTAGCCATTACAAACAGTAAAAAACGATTAGCGGCTAATCCGCAAATGCAACTAATTGACGAAAATGCAAAATGGCGTGAAGAACGTAGTAAAGAAGACGTGTATAGCTTGCAAATTGATAAATTCAAACTAGAGCAAAAGCAATTGGAAGAAAGCAATAAAAAATTCAAATCTATTGAAGATTACAACAACAAATTAAAGTTTAAATCGTTGCCTTATGAAGAGGTTCAAATAGCAACTGACGTTACTTTAAAAGAAAAAAGAAACAGATGGCACGAAAGTTTATCTAAAGATATTTACATTGAAGAAGCCATTCATGTATTAGATGATTTGCAACCTACAGCTGCAAAAAAAGAATTAAATACCAAATTGAAAAAAGCAAAAGGGATTAA
>CAMCBB010000050.1 GCA_945872875.1 Flavobacterium psychrophilum | reverse complement strand
GCGTATTTAGCCACATCAAATTTTAATAAATCTCGAGGTGTAGAATAAATATTTTTATCTCCATAAACACCGTCCAAATATTCTACCGCTAGATCCATATTGCCCTTGTAGGTAAGTGAAACCTTTCCTTTGTGTTTTGGAGTTTCATATACAAATGTGTTATTCATTCCTAATGGTTCAAAGATCATTTCTTGCATTGCATCCGGATAGGCCAATCCGGTTGCTTTTTCAATAATTAATGCCAACATGGCATAATTGGTATTGCAATACGCAAAACGAGTATCTGTTTTTGATTCCAATCCAATGTTCTTTTCTTTCATTATTGTAATAATATCAGCATTGGTAAGTTCTTTTTTGCGATCCCAATTACCATCCTCATAAGTAAAATAAGCATAATTTCTCATTCCGCTACGGTGATTAAGCAAAGTAAGTACGGTAACATCGGGATAAGGAAAATTCGGAAGCAACTCGGTTACTTTTTGTTCTAACTTTATTTTTCCGGCATCTACAAGCATTAAGACAGCCGATGCAGTAAGTACTTTACTTACCGATGCAATATGTAAAGGAGTGTCTTTGGTAATGGAATCCTTTTTTGCACGATTGGCAAATCCATTGTAGTTTTCGTATAGAATTTTTCCATTTTGAGCAATCAAAAAACTAACATTGTCTTCCTTATTCCATACCCTATGAAAGAAGTTGTCAATTCTAATTTTTTTGTCATTGCAATAGCCAGCAGAAAGTTCCGGCATTTTTTCTTGCAAGGGTTGCATAATCGGAATTCCGTTTGAATTGGTTTTAGTTTCGCTAGGGTTATTATTTTGTTCTTTATAGGCAAATACGGATAGAAAGCTTAATCCAGCAGCTAGAATAATGTATAGTAGGTATTTAAATTTCATTTTATTTGGGATAAAAAAGCAAATATAAATAATACTATTTCTCTCCAAAGGAGTTTTTAATAAAGCTATTAACATGTTTTTCACAGTCTAAAAATTCACTATTGTAAAGCTTTGTTTTTCAGTAAATAGAACTTTTTTCAAGGCAATTAAAATTTGAGGCATTTGTTTTGGTAAACGATTCCGTTAATGGTATTTTTGCAAAACAAACTAGAATACGCTGCACATGAAATTTGGAATTGTTAAAGAAAGAAAATCCCCACCCGATCGTAGAGTTGTTTTTACACCCGAAGAATTAGTGCGCTTGCAAGCCCAGTTTCCGATGGCGGAAGTAAAGGTGGAAAGTTCTGATATTCGAATTTTTTCGGATGAAGAATATACTAATCTGGGGATATCTGTAACTTCCGATTTGACCGACTGTGATGTGTTATTTGGTGTAAAGGAAATTCCGGTGGATGCCTTAATTTCGAATAAAAAATATTTTTTCTTTTCGCATACCATAAAAAAACAGACTTACAATAGAAAATTATTGCAAGCAATTTTAGATAAGAACATCGAACTTTATGATCACGAAACAATTGTAGATGCTACGAATAAAAGGTTAATTGGCTTTGGCCGATATGCCGGAATTGTGGGTGCATACAATGGTTTTCGAGGATTCGGAATGAAATACGATTTATTTAATTTGCCTAAAGCAGAAACTTTAAAAAACCAAGCTGATTTATTGGCAAGATTGAAAAGACAAACCCTTCCTAATATTAAAATTGTAGTTACCGGATACGGTAAAGTTGGAATGGGGATAAAAGAAATGATCGATGGAATGAAAATTAAGGAGGTCAATGTAGATGACTTTTTAACCAAAAACTTTTCTTCTCCGGTTTACACTCAAATTGATGTTTTAGATTATAATAAAAGATTAGACGATAAAATTTTAGATAAAAAAGATTTCTATCAAAATCCGGAAAATTATACTTCAGATTTTGCGCGATTTTCTAAAGTAGCCGATATGTTTATAGCGGGTCATTTTCATGGAAATGGAGCTCCAGATATACTAACTAATACGATGCTTAATGCGCCAGACTGCAAAATAAAAGTCGTAGCCGATGTCTCTTGTGATGTGGATGGACCTATTGCTTGTACTTTAAAAGCTTCAACTATTGCCGATCCATTTTTTGGATATTTACCATTTGAACACAAAGAAGTTTCCTATACGCATCCAGGTTCAATTTTAGTGATGTCAGTCGATAATTTACCTTGTGAATTACCAAAAGATGCCAGCGAAGGATTTGGCGAAATGTTTATGGAACATGTGATTCCGGCGTTTTTTAACGATGATAAAGACGGAATTTTACATCGTGCAAAAATAACCGAAAATGGCAAATTAACCCCTCGCTTCGCGTACCTACAAGAATATGTAGACGGAAAATAATTTCGATTTCTTACTTTTTCCGATTTAAGAAAAGTTTTCGTTAACAACTATTTTATCCGAAATATTGGCAGTTTAGATTATAAATGTATTTTTATAATCTATAAATTGGCTTGCCAAAATCGATTATCAATTATGAAAAAACTTTCTTATTTAGTTTTATTTATTTGCACTATTTCTAGCGCTCAAAGCATTTTATCTCCTTCAAAAAAATTACAACTTTCTTTTAGTATTTCTAAAGAAGGAAAACCAACGTATTCCGTAAATTTCAAAAACCAACCAATCGTTAAAGAAAGTAGTTTAGGCATTGTTTTAAAAGATGCTGATGGTTTGGTTGCAAATTTTAAAATTGACAGTATAGGCCATAAGAGTGTTAATGAAACTTGGCAGCCGGTTTTGGGCGAACAATCCAATATCAAAAACAACTATAATGAAATGACGGCGGCACTTTCTCAGCCAGCAACCGGAAGAAGAATTAATATTATTTTCAGAGTTTTTGATGAAGGAGTAGCTTTTCGTTATGAATTTCCAAAGCAAAAAAACCTGAATTATTTTATAATTTCTGATGAAAAAACAGAATTCAATTTGGTTGGAAATCACAAAGCTTTTTGGCTTCCTGGAGATTATGACAGTCAAGAATACCCCTACACCGAATCCAAATTATCAGAAATAAATACAGATAATATTGACAGAAATAATGGTATCGGATTAAAATCAATTTCAGGAAAATATATAGTTCAATCTCCTTTAATGATGAAAACAGCTGAGGGAGTTTATATCAATATATTTGAAGCTGCAGTAGTAAACTATCCGGTAATGCATTTGGATTTAGTGCCTAAAGCTTATCAATTTACTTCTCATTTAGTGCCAAATGCTATCGGCGATAAAGCCTATTTGCATGCGCCTTGTGTTTCACCATGGAGAACCATTATGGTAAGCGATGATGCCCGCGAAATTGTGAGTTCTAAAATGATTTTCAACTTAAATGAACCTTGCAAAATTGAAGATACTTCTTTTATAAAACCAATGAAGTTTGTTGGGGTTTGGTGGGAAATGCACGTGGGTAAATCAACTTGGGATTATGCGGGTTCACAAAATGCACAAAATGCTGCCGATGGTCAATTAAAGCCATCAGGTAAACACGGGGCAACCACAGAAAATACTAAATATTATATTGATTTTGCTGCAAAGCATGGTTTTGATGGCGTTCTTGTTGAAGGTTGGAATACCGGTTGGGAAGATTGGTTTGGAAACTGGAAAGAAAATGTTTTTGATTTTGTAACTCCTTACCCAGATTTCAACTTGAAAGAAGTGAATGATTATGCTAAAGCTAAAGGAGTTAAAATGATTATGCACCATGAAACATCAAGTTCAGTGGCAAATTATGAAAGACATTTAGACCGCGCATTTAAATTGATGAACGATTATGGATATACCGCTGTGAAATCAGGTTATGTGGGTAGAATTATCCCAAGAGGAGAATTTCACGACGGGCAAACTATGGTAAATCATTACAATTATGTTGCGCAAAGAGCTGCAGAAAATAAGATTATGATTGATTCACACGAAAGTTCGCGTCCTACAGGTTACAACAGAACATATCCTAATTATGTTGCTGCGGAAGCCGCTCGTGGAAATGAATTTAACGCTTGGAGTGTTGGAAATCCGCCAATGCACGAAACTATTTTGCCTTTCACTAGGTTATTGGGAGGCCCAATGGATTATACTCCAGGTATATTTGAAATCAAAATGAGTTATTATGATAAATCGAAAACCGAACAAGTGCATACCACTTTAGCGAAGCAATTGGCTTTGTACGTTACGATGTATTCTCCGGTTCAAATGGCAGCCGATTTACCTGAAAATTACGAACGCTATGCCGATGCATTTCAGTTTATTAAAGAGGTTGCTGTAGATTGGCAAGACTCCAAATATCTAGAAGCAGAACCAGGAGATTATTTGACTGTAGCTCGAAAAGAGAAAAAAGGAGAGCGCTGGTTTTTTGGTGCAATTACCGATGAAAATGCCAGAGATACTCAAGTAAAGTTAGATTTTCTTTCTCCTAATAAAAAATATAAAGCGGTGATTTATCAAGATGGTAAAGACGCCGATTGGAAAAATAATCCTAAAAATTATGATATAAAAACGATGGAAGTCACTTCTAAATCCAAAATTAATTTACATTTGGCAAACGGAGGAGGAACTGCTATTAGTTTTCAACCTATTAATTAAACCAACCTTAAAATTAAATTATGAATTCAAAACAAATTAAAACCAATTGGACACAATTTATCCCACTAGTAACTGTATTCTTCTTTTGGGGATTTGTTGCTGCAAGTAATGATATTTTAATACCTGTATTCAAAAAAGCATTTGATTTATCTCAAGGTCAAAGCCAATTGGTGTCTGTAGCATTTTATATTGCTTACACCGTAGGATCAATTATTTATATGTTAATTTCACTTGCAATTGGTAAAGATTTAGTAAATAAAATCGGCTATAAAAATGGATTAGCTTTAGGATTGATAATTTCTGCTTTAGGTACTTTATTGTTTTATCCTGCTGCAAACATGCATTCATTTCCTTTAATGCTTTCAGGACTTTTTATTGTGGCATTAGGATTTTCATTACAGCAAACGGTGGCAAATCCTTTGGCAATTGCTTTAGGTCCAATAAACACAGGTGCACAAAGATTGACTTTGGCTGGGGGAATTAATAATTTTGGTACAACTATAGGTCCACTTATTGTAAGTTTTGCCATTTTTGGAGCAACAGCTTCATCTGATACAGAAATGAGTATCGAAAGCGTAAAAATACCCTACCTTGTTTTAGGAGTTGCCTTTTTATTAGTTGCCATTTTACTTAAAATGTCTTCCCTTCCAGAACATCCTGAGACAATAGAAGAAACGGTTTCTGAAGGCAGTGGTTTGAAAAGTTCGGCATTACAATACCCACAATTAATTTTAGGAATGATTGCTATTTTCATCTATGTAGGAGTTGAGGTTTCTACCGCTAGTAATTTACCTGCATATATGGAGAAAAATTTAGGGTTATTGACTCAAAATATTGCACCTTATATTTCTTTGTATTGGGCAAGTTTAATGATTGGTAGATGGACGGGAGCTGTAGAAGCATTCACTGATAAAATGGATTTACAAAAAATATTACGTTTTGTAGCACCTTATCTTGCTTTTGGAGTTTTCTTAGTGGTTAATGCCATTGCAAAACACGATTTAACTCCGTTTTATGTATATGCTTTAATTATTTTGGTACTTATTGCTGCAGATATTGCAAGTAAAGGAAATCCAGCAAGAATGTTGTTGATCTTTTCGGTATTAGGAATTATTGCATTGCTTGTGGGTATGACAACTAATGGAATGATTTCGGTTTATGCGTTTATTAGTGTTGGATTGTTTTGTAGTACTTTATGGCCATGTATCTTTACCTTGGCAGTAAGTGGTTTAGGAAAACACACCAGTCAAGGAAGTAGTTTCTTAATTATGATGATTATGGGCGGCGGAATCGTAAGCTGGTTGCAAGGAACTGTAGCTGATTCAATCGGAATTCAAAATAGTTATATTGTTGGGGTTGTTTGTTTTGCTTATTTGGCTTTTTATGGCTGGAAAGTGGTTTCGATACTAAAATCTCAAGGCATTGATTTTGATAAAAAAATTAGTGGCGGACACTAAATATTAATAGGCATTTATATAAAAAAAACTCCGAATTTTTTCGGAGTTTTTTTTATGATTAAATAAATCTTATAGGTTAAAAATTCCTCCAAAAGAAATAATTCTTTGTAAAAACATAAAATGTTGACTTGCGGTATCGTTTGATAAAGAAGTTGTTTGGATATCATTCATATTGATGTAACCCGTTTTAAGTTCGCCTTGAATAAAGTAATGTTTGAAAAAAGTAAGGTTCAAACCCACTTTAGCTGAAACTCCATACCCAGAAATATGAAAATCATCGTGTCTTTCTTTTCCTAATACTTTAGCATTCGTTTTAGGGTAAAGCACACCTGCGCCAATACCTTCGGTTAGGTTTATTTGAATTTTATCGGTATTGGTAATTCCGAATAATTTAGAAAAGTCGTCCACACGAGAAATTTCTGAGTTAACATAATTTAAACCATCGGTATGTTCAAAAGTTAAAAAGGTTTCATCAGATAAATCAACTTGACCATTATTAACTTGATTTCCAATATAACTCGCAGGAAAAGTTCCATTAATTTTTACTGATTGATTTTGAACCATTACATATTTCATATGATCTACACCCACAGAAATATTGTAATGATCAGTAATAAAATAACCTAATCTAAAATTTGTTTGTGGGATGGTCATCATCGTTGGATTGATATAATTAATATGCCAACCTACAGGTCTGTCTACAGCTTCCACATCATTCAAAGTAAAATCATAATCATCTCCTTTAAAATGAATATCTGATTTAGAATAGCTTTCTCTATTTCCTCCCCAATAAATATAAAATTTACCTTTATTGTGAGCTGTATATTTTACTTTTTTTAGAGTGTCTTGAGCAAATGTAAACTGAGTAATAGTAAATAAAACAAAAACAATCAGTATTTTAAATTTTAGCATTATTTTATAAATTTAAAATTGATTAACGGTTTTTCTGATGGCTACTAATTTAGTCATCAAATCTTCAAAATAATCTAAATGTAACATATTGGCACCATCACTTTTTGCATTCGCTGGGTCAAAATGAGTTTCAATAAAAATTCCATCTACACCAACAGCTATTCCTGCTTTGGCAACGGTTTCAATCATGTCGGGTCTTCCGCCGGTTACACCAACTGTTTGATTTGGTTGTTGTAATGAATGCGTTACATCTAAAACCGTAGTTGCGTATTGTTGCATTGTTGGAATTCCTCTATAATCTACAATCATATCTTGATATCCAAACATGGTTCCTCTATCGGTTACCATTACATTTTCGTTATGGCAATCCAATACTTTTTGTACTGCATGTTTCATGCTTTCCGGACTCATAAATTGTCCTTTTTTCAAGTTTACTGTTTTTCCAGTATTTGCAGCAGCAACAACAAGGTCGGTTTGGCGAACTAAAAATGCAGGTATTTGTAATACATCTACATATTCGGCGGCCATAGCTGCATCTTCATTAGTGTGAATGTCTGTAACTGTTGGAACCTGAAAAGTTTCAGATATTTTTCTTAGAATTTTTAATGCTTTTTCATCTCCAATTCCCGAAAAACTGTCTATTCTAGAACGATTCGCTTTTTTGAATGATCCTTTAAATACATAAGGGATTTCTAGTTTATCTGTAATGGTAATTAATTTATCAGCAATACGCAAGGCCATTTCTTCTCCTTCAATTGCGCAAGGCCCAGCTAAAAGAAAGAAGTTTCCACTATCGGTATGTTTAATTTTTGGGATATTAATTAAATTCATATGCTTAAATTTTTTGCAAATGTACTAAGAAAAAACCTTCTAATGCATTATTAGAAGGTTTCGTATTAAATAATTATTGTGGGTTGTATTTTTTTATTTGCAATCCTTTAGGACATAAAACTTTTCCTTTTTCATAGATATTTAAATATAGTCGCAATTTAGTTTCGCTACCTTCAATACTAACTTCATAAACTTCTAAAGTGCCTGCGCCCATTACACTTCTTTTTGTAGGATAAGGACAACAATTTTCTTTTTTTATGTAAAATATTTTTTCGCCATTTGGACCTTCCAATCCGTTAAAGAAATACTCAATATTTTTTGGCGAATTCTTTTCATTTTCAAATCCTAAATTAATAGGATAATCTTTATCATAACCGTAATTTGAATCCTTTGCGTATTCAGTAATTATGAATTGCCCTTCTTTTACCACTGGTTTAATAGCAGAATTATCTATGTTTTTTATTGTAGATTTAATTGCTCCACAAGAGGATAAAATTGAAATAAAGGTTATGAATAGTAAGGTTTTGTATGTTTTCATTTTATGAAGTGAATTTATTTTAACTAAATATCTAAATAAATTATCAAAAATCAAACCACTCTCTCTATTTTTGTGAAAAATAAATATTATGAATTTACTATCTTCAACTTGGCATTGGTCTGTCTCGGGTTTTATAATTGGGATAGTCATGCTGTGTTTAACCTATTTTGGAAAAACCTTTGGAATGTCTACCAATCTCAGAAGTTTATGCTCTATTGCTGGATTGGGAAAACGGGTTTCGTTTTTTAATTGGGATTGGAAATCACAAAGATGGAATTTAGTTGTTGTTTTGGGAGCAATGTTTGGCGGATACTTTGCCACTCATTTTTTATCGGATGCATCCAATGTTTCAATCAATCCCGTAACCATATTGAAATTAAATAAATTAGGAGTAGATGCACCAAATGGTAAATTATTACCCGATACACTTTTTGGATCAGAAGTATTTCAATCGCCTAAAAAAATATTTTTATTAGTTTTTGGTGGATTTCTTATTGGTTTTGGCTCTCGTTATGCAGGAGGTTGCACTTCGGGTCATGCCATTTCGGGGTTAAGTAATTTTCAATTGCCTTCTCTTAAGGCGGTGATAGGATTTTTTATTGGGGGTTTAATCATGGTGAATTTTATTTTTCCATTAATTTTTTAAATCAAAATGAATTTAATTAAATATTTAGTAGTTGGGTTTGTATTCGGAGTAGTTTTAACTAAAACGGAAGCCGTTTCATGGTACCGTATTTTTGAGATGTTTCAGTTTGATTCATTTCATATGTACGGCATAATAATGACTGCTATTGCAACGGGTGTTATTGGCATTCAAATTATAAAACGATTTGATATTAAAGACATTAAAGGGTTGCCAATTGAAATTTTAGATAAAGAACGAGGAACCTTTAGATATTGGATTGGCGGATTGATTTTTGGATTGGGATGGGCTCTAGTTGGTAGTTGTCCAGGCCCCATATATATATTAATTGGTTCCGGATTTATTACCGTTGGCTTTGTTTTCTTTGGAGCTTTATTCGGAACCTTTATTTATGGTTATTTCAAGGATAAATTGCCTCACTAATAATAGATTAAGTAGCATTTGTTACATAACTTTTATAGCTTTTGTACTATATTTGAATATAAAATTCAAATACCATGACAACTACACTTAGCATACAAAATTTAAAATGTAATGGTTGTGCGACAACTATTACAAACAAATTAACTGTTTTAGAAAATGTTTCTGATGTAAAAGTAAATGTCGAAGAAGGCTCTGTTACTTTTAATTATAAAAATGAAGAATCGTTACTTCATGTAAAAGAAACATTAAAATCTAGCGGCTATCCCGAAGTTGGCGAAAACAATCCTTTAGGAACTAAAGCAAAGTCTTATGTAAGTTGCGCGATTGGAAAAATTAGTTAATTTATTCAATTACAGCACTTAATCCCAATTGTAGTAATCGAGTGCATTGGGGTTTTAGTTCTTCAAATGATCCTGTTTTAACTGCACATTTACCGGTGTAATGAACAATTATTGCGCATTGTTCTGCCTGCTCTGAAGTGTGTTTACAAACTTGAATTAGACAATTAATTACATGATCAAAAGTATTGATGTTATCATTATAAAGAATAATTTCATGATTATTTTCTAATTGCTCCTCAACTAATATTTCCTCTTGTACTTTTTCAATGGTACTCATAAACTAATAAAAAGTATATTTCTAATTTATATATTTTAAAGAAACCCAATTGTTTCGTTCCAATTTCTTAACATAAGTCAATCCTTTTTCGGTACAGGAAGCATTAATAAACGGAATGTCTTCAGTGTAAAATCCACTTAATAAAAGGATTCCGCCTTTATTCAAACAATCAACATATGCTTGCATGTCGTTTAGTAATATATTTCGATTGATATTGGCTATGATTAAATCATAATTTTTACCTTCAAGCAAACTGGCTTCACCTTCATAAACGGTGATTTCGTGGCAATTATTTCGTTGTGCATTTTCAATTGAATTTAGATAGCACCAATTGTCAATGTCGATTGCATCAATAGGTTTTGCACCTTTCATTTCGGCAAGAATTGCAAGAATTGCAGTTCCGCATCCCATGTCAAGGGTTTTCAATCCGGTTACGTCAGTTTCAAGTAAGTGCTGAATCATCATGTGTGTAGTTTCATGATGTCCCGTTCCAAAACTCATTTTTGGTTCGATTACAATGTCAAATTCAGCATTAGTTTTAGGATGAAAAGGAGCACGAACATGGCATTTTCCATCTACATCAATCGGTTCAAAATTCTTTTCCCATTCTTCATTCCAGTTGACTTGGTCTATTTCTTCAATTTTGTAAGAAACAGTAAATTCTGTAGAAGATAAAATAAATATATCTTCTAATACATCATCTGTACACAGGTCTTTTTGTATGTAAGCTACAATACCCGTTTCGGTTTCAATAAAACTTTCAAAAGGTTTTTCACCTAATTCGGCAATTAGAATTTCCGAACCTAATTCTTTTGGTTCAATTGTAAAATGGTATCCTAGATATATATTTGACATGTTATTATTTGAAGCTAATTATTTATTATTTGGATTGCAAAGCATTACAATTCGGTGAAAGATGTCGTGAAGGTCTTGAAAGGCCCGTAAAATTTCTACATTAGGAGCTTTGTTTTGAACTAAATCATTAACTAATTTTGTTTGCTTTTTTAGTAAGGTTAATGTGGTTTCGGTCTTTTGATTTTTATATTCTTGTGGAATAGTAACCACATCCAAAGCTTCCGCTTTTGAATTTAATTCTTTTGAAAATTCTTTTATTGGGCCAAAATTTCCTTCTTCGGTTGGATGGAATGTTTTAGATAAAAGTTCGTGGTATTCAGATAATGCAACCCATTTTACGATACTTTGGGCATTTGTAGTTTGGTTTCCAAAAAAAATAATAATTAGAAGAAGAAGTTTTTTCATTAGGTTTAAATTGTTAGGCAATAGTACTATTATTTTGATTAAAATTGAAGTTTCAAAATTGAATTTAACATTTAGGTAAAGTAAAATCTTCTTATAGAAATCATTACTAATATTAAGATATTATAGCTAATAAAAAAAGGAACAATGACTTCTATCCAGCCAATTGTTAGCATAAATCCAATAAGAAATAATTGAAAACCTAAGCCAAACAAAGATACAAAAGTCATAAACCTATTTGAAAAAATAGAGGCTTTATATGCTTCGGGATCCAAAGCATGGATTATTTTGTCAAATACCCCATAAACAAGCGTATAAATGAAAAACAAAATAGTAACCGATCTTTGACTTTCACCGGCTAAAGCTTTTGGGGTTTTATATTCAAATATTTTACTCGTTGTATCTCCGCCAGCGGTTTTATTTCTTAAAATTACATAGTAATAATTATATAAAGTCCCTTGCAGTTGAATGCTAATGAATCCTAGTAAAGTAAGCCAAATTGTTGTTTTTGAAACAAAACAAATTGACATAAAAAGCAGAAAGTTGATTATAATATCAAATACACTATCAAGGTACCTTCCAAAGTAGGAAGGGGTGTTTTTTAAACGAGCCAATTCACCATCTGCAGCATCAATTCCCGATTTTAAAAGGATAAAAATAAAGGCTAAAATGAAATGATTGGTAAGTAAAAAATAAATAGCTGTTAGCCCTGATATGCCGAAGAGTATCGTTACATGAATAGGGGTGAAGCGGGTGTTTTTTAGGTTGTTTGCAAGAAATCTTCCAAAGGGTCTTCCGTAATCGGATAAGTCAATAAATTTATTCTCGGCTGCAAGTTTGGACATTTAGATTTGGTAAGAAGGAATGTGACAATATAGTCGGGGAAATGTGTTTTTAGGATTGTTTTTTAGCTTCTAATAGCATATAAAATTGAATTCCGAATAAAATAGTTGCTAATATTAAATGTAAGGTTTGTGTTCCAAAAGGAAATTGAAAATAGTACATCAATATTCCTGATATTATTTCTAATCCTATTATACCTAAAACCCAATTTATTTTATTGAAATTAAGGTTTAATTTTTTATTCCTTGTGAATAAATACAAATTGGTAAGTAACACAACGATTGAAAAAGTACGATGAAAATAAAATGAAAAAGATGGCTTTTGCAACCAAAGTATTTTGGGTGCTCCAGCTTCTGCAATAACATCTACATGTTCTCTTACACTGGTTCCAATAATAATTTGAATTAAAGTTAATACCGATGCAAAAATTAAAACTTTATAAAAGGTATGCTCTTTTAAAATTGCTAATTTTTTATTCTGAACTGCATAAATTAAATAGATTTGAAATGAAATTATCAATAATGCAGCAAGCATGTGTGTTGTAATCTTGATTGGACTCAATACAGAATCAACTACAGTTTTTCCTAACCAAGCTTGAAATCCCATTAATATGCAAATGAAAAACGAGAGAAATAGATACAACTTCTTTTCCTTCCAATAACTAAAAGAAATTATAAAGGTAATAAAGCAGGCTATTCCAGCAAGTGCTCCTAACAAGCGATTGATGTATTCAATCCAAGTATGTAACGGATTAAAGATCGCGTATTCGTGTTTTGTGTATTGTTCCCAGTTTGATTTTTCAAAATTATTATTTGCAACAAAATCATTTTTAGCTACTAAAAGTGTTTCATCTTTAATAATGACTTGCCCTTTATCGTATTCTTTTCCGGGTGTAAAAAGTAGTTCTTTTAATTCTGTTGGAGGAATATAATATCCGAAACATTTTGGCCAATCAGGGCATCCCATTCCAGATCCAGTTAGTCTTACAAAAGCGCCTGC
>CAMCBB010000049.1 GCA_945872875.1 Flavobacterium psychrophilum | reverse complement strand
TTTCTACCTGACAAAAGGTATACCAAACCTGCAATACTGCCACAAAAAATTAATCCGATGATCCACATAAATTTTTCAGAGACTGGTATTCGGCTTGAGGATATAATTTCAGATAGGGTTAAAAACCAAAAAACCAGCATAGATAAAAGTCCAATTATCATTACTATTTGCGAATAGGGATAATGCATGATTTTAAAGAGTGCACCTAGAGTTACAAGCACTATTGAAAGTGTGAAAACAATATTTAATATGTGAATTTTTTGCATTTAAAGGCTGTTTTTTATATTTGAAAGTTCCGCTTTAACTCCTTCTAATTTGGCAATTATGTCAAATTTATCTAAGGTTTTTTTCTGACCTTCTTTTAAATGGATTTTAGCACCATCTAGCGTGAAGCCTCTTTCTTTCACCAAATGATAAATCAATTGCAAATTTTTCACATCTTCTTGAGTGAACATGCGGTTTCCTTTTGCGTTTTTCTTAGGTTTCAAAATATCAAATTCTTTATCCCAAAAACGAATAAGAGATGCGTTTACACCAAAGGCTTCAGCAACTTCACCAATACTAAAATACAACTTGTCTTTTGATAAATTTATCTGCATAGTTTCCTGTTTATTTTAAATTAAACCTAGTCTAACGACTGGTTCTCTAAATTAGCAATTTTTGAAATAGCCACATATTCTGCAGCTGAAATATTTCCGTAATAAAAATTAATTGGGTTTACGGCCTTCCCATCTTTATGCACCTCATAATGACAATGTGGCGCTTGACTTCTGCCAGTACTGCCAACAAATCCAATGATATCTCCTCGTTTCACTCGTTGACCAGCTCGAACTTTATATTTACTTAAATGCCCATATAAAGTTAAATAACCATAACCGTGATTGATTTCAATATGATTTCCATATCCCGATTTTGAATTGTCTGCATTTTTCACCACGCCATCTCCAGTTGCAAAAATTGGAGTTCCGGTTCGTGCAGTGAAATCCATTCCTTCGTGCATTTTTCGCGCTTTGGTAAATGGGTCACTTCGATATCCAAAACCAGAAGCCATGTGTTTCAAATCTTCATTTTTTACCGGTTGAATTGCCGGAATAGCACTTAAAAACTTGTCTTTTGCTTTAGCTAATTTCAAAATTCCATCTAATGATTTTGACTGTGCTACCAAAGCATTGGCAATTCTATCCACTTTTTCAGAAGTGTTAATTACCAATTCCGAATTATCAAAACCTTCGAGTTCTTGGTATCGTTTTCTATTTATTATGCCTTGCCTTTTTTCGGAAGAAATAGGCGATAAATTAAAATAAACTCGGTATAAATTATTATCACGATCTGCCATCTCCGAGGCCACTTGATCTAATGCATCAATTTTTTTATATAAAATCGCATAATTAAGTTTCAAATTTTCAATTTCTCGCGCTTGAACCTTGTCTTTTGGCGTTTCAAAGTAAGGCGTATTCATCAAAATCACAAAACATAGAAAACCAAACAAAGCCGAGGCCAATAAAAAAAGAGCAGGATAACCGTACTTTTTTCGCTTTTGAGGCCCTATTATTCGATAAGCTAAACTTTCTGGATCGTAATAATACTTAACTTTCTTCGACATTTCTTAAATTATACTATTTTTGTGCTAGTTTTAAAACTAACAATAGTTATACGAACAAATTTAAGAAATGTTTCTTTCTAAATCTATTTTTTATTTTTTAGAAGCGAAACTTTTGGCATCTTTGTAATCCTTGTTCCTGCTTTTCGTTACAATCTTTTTTTTCAAAAAAGGATTTACACTTCAATCAGGGCTAATGAGTAAACTATTTACATAAAATATAAGTATCTATAGCACTAATAATCAAAAATGAAATCACAAGACATTCGCAAGCAATTTCTTCAATTCTTTGAAAGCAAAGGCCACTTAATTGTTCCTTCTGCTCCCATCGTATTAAAAGACGACCCAACCCTAATGTTCAACAACTCGGGGATGGCACAATTCAAAGAATACTTTTTAGGAAACGGAACTCCAAAAAGCAAGCGAATAGCCGATACCCAAAAATGCCTTCGTGTTTCTGGAAAACACAATGATTTGGAAGATGTAGGTTTTGACACCTACCACCACACCATGTTTGAAATGCTTGGAAACTGGTCGTTTGGAGATTATTTTAAGAAAGAAGCAATCAATTGGGCTTGGGAATTATTGACCGAGGTTTATAAAATTCCAAAAGAGAATTTATATGTTTCTGTTTTTGAAGGAAACCCAGAAGAAAATGTACCTTTTGATCAAGAAGCATGGGATATTTGGAAAGAACTTATTGACGAAGACCGAATCATTTTAGGAAATAAAAAAGATAATTTTTGGGAAATGGGAGATCAAGGTCCATGTGGCCCTTGCTCTGAAATACATGTTGATTTACGTTCTGCAGAAGAAAAAGCGGCAGTTTCTGGAAAAAGTTTAGTGAATAACGACCACCCACAAGTAGTTGAAATTTGGAATAATGTATTCATGGAATTCAACCGTAAAGCTGATGGCTCATTAGAAAAACTTCCAGCACAACATGTTGATACCGGAATGGGATTTGAGCGTTTGTGTATGGCTTTACAAGGAAAAACATCCAATTATGACACCGATGTTTTTACACCCCTTATTGAAAAAATTGAAAAAATTACTGGATTAAAATATACCACCAATGAGGTCATTCTGAACGAAAGTGAAGAATCTATAAAGCAAAATAAAACCAATATTGCCATTCGTGTAGTTGCCGATCACGTTAGAGCGGTAGCCTTTGCAATTGCAGACGGTCAATTACCTTCTAACAATGGAGCTGGTTATGTAATTCGCAGAATATTGCGTCGTGCTATTCGTTATGGATTTACTTTTTTAAATACTAAAGAGCCATTTATTCATAGTTTGGTGGAAGTATTAGCCAATCAAATGGGAGAATTTTTCCCAGAGATTCAAGCGCAACAACAATTTGTTACTAATGTAATTCGTGAAGAAGAGGCTTCTTTCTTAAGAACTTTAGATCAAGGGCTACAATTATTAGATAAAGTAATTGCAGAAACCAACGGAAAAACCGTTTCTGGAGATAAAGCATTTGAATTGTATGATACATTTGGATTTCCAATTGATTTGACGGCTTTAATATTAAGAGAAAAAGGATTCGAATTAGATGAAGCAGGTTTTAATGCAGCAATGCAAGAGCAAAAAAACCGTTCTCGTGCCGCATCGGAAGTTTCTACAGAAGATTGGTCTATTTTAATTCCGGGTAATGTAGAAACCTTTGTGGGTTATGACCAAACAGAAAGCGAAGTTAAAATCACTCGAATTAGAAAAGTTGATTCGAAAAAAGACGGCGTTTTATATCAAATCGTTTTAGACACTACCCCATTCTATCCAGAAGGTGGAGGACAAGTTGGTGACAAAGGAACTTTGACATCTTCTAACGAAAGCATCCAAATTATTGACACCAAAAAAGAAAATAATTTAATTCTACATTTCACGAAACAACTGCCAGAGAATATTTCTGCTCGTTTTGTAGCCAAAGTAAATACCGAATTAAGAACTGCTACTTCAAAAAATCACTCGGCAACCCACTTGATGCACCAAGCATTGCGCGAAATACTAGGAACTCATGTGGAGCAAAAAGGATCTTTAGTAAATGCAGATCGTTTGCGTTTTGACTTTTCTCATTTTAGCAAAGTGACCGATGAAGAAATCAAAAAAGTAGAAGATTTTGTAAATGCTAGAATCGAAGAGCAATTACCATTAATAGAAAGAAGAAGTATACCTATTCAACAAGCCTTAGATGAAGGCGCAATGGCTTTATTTGGAGAAAAATATGGCGATACGGTTCGTGCGATTAAATTTGGACAAAGCATGGAACTTTGTGGTGGAATTCATGTGAAAAATACCGCAGAAATTTGGCATTTTAAAATTGTTTCTGAAGGTGCTGTTGCAGCTGGAATCAGAAGAATTGAAGCGATAACTGGAAATGCAGTTCGTAATTATTATACGAATCAAGAAACTGCATTAGCAGACATTTCAAGTGCATTGAAAAATCCACAAGACACTATAAAAGCAGTGGTTTCTTTACAAGATGAAAACGCAAAATTAAAGAAACAACTGGAGCAGTTAATGAAAGAAAAATTAGACGGATTAAAGAATATTCTTACCTCTGAATTTACAGCAATTAACGGTATTAATTATTTGGCAAAACAAGTAGATTTAAGCATGGGAGCAACTAAAGATTTAGCTCAGGCAATTGGAAGTTCGATGCCAAATTCATTTGTAGTTCTTGCTTCTATCGAAGAGAATGCGCCAAATATTCACTGTTATATTGCAAAAGAATTAGTAGCCTCAAATAATCTAAATGCCAATGTGGTAATTAAAGAATTAGGTAAATATATTGACGGAAACGGTGGAGGCCAGCCCTTTTTTGCTTCTGGTAAAGGAAAAAATAGTGCCGGAATTAAGGAAGCTCTTGATAAGGCGATTCAGTTTACTAAATAATCGATATCGGATTCAATAAATTTATTTGAAATATTCTATATTTGAATTACTAACTTTAAACTTCTAAATCATGCACACACTTTCTGTTTTATTGCTTTCTGCATTTTCATCCTTATTTGTTGGTTTTATTTGGTATAATCCTAAAGTATTTGGAACCATTTGGATGAAAGAAGCTGGGGTTTCAGAAGAAAAACCAAACACAGCTACAATTGTTAAAACTATGTTGGCAGCTTATCTTTATGCTTTCTTAATTTCATTTGTAATGCAATTTTTGGTAATTCATCAAAGTGGAGCACTAGGAATGATTGGTGGTGATGAAGCAAAAGCACTTCCTTCTTATAGTGCGTTTATGGCTGATTATGGCACTAACTTTAGAACTTTTAAACACGGTGCTTTACACGGATTTATGACTGGTTTATTTTTCTGTTTACCTGTAATTGGAGTTGGAGCATTATTTGAAAGAAGAAGTTTTAAATATACTCTTATTGCTGGTGGTTATTGGGTTATCACTTGTATGCTTATGGGCGGAATTATCTGCCAATGGATGTAATTATTAATTAACCAAAATACTAGAATCGTTCTATTTTTGTAGAGCGATTTTTTATGAAATAGCATCAATTGATCTTGCAAGCAAAAAATCTTTATCCGTTAAACCACCAACATCATGAGTGGTTAATGCAATTGTTACTTTATTATAAACATTATGTAATTCGGGATGGTGATTTTGTTTTTCAGCTAAAATTCCAATTCGAACAATAAAAGCTATAGCTTCACTGAAATCCTTAAATTGGAATTGTTTTTTGATTTTGTCTTCATATAAAATCCAGTTATTAAGGGTTTTCATAGCTTCTTGAATTTCTATATTGGAATTTTTTTTCATAATAAGAAAATTAAGTTAAAAAACTAAAATACTATTTTACTATATCTGTTCCAAATAAACTAAATTTGGAAAATATATTGAACCTTTGAATTCTAAAATACAATTTACTTTTTATTCCAAAGTTAGCAAACTTCCAGAAAACTGGAACTCATTGGCTGTAAATAATATTTTTTTATCAAAAGAATATTTAGAAGTTTTAGAAAAATCAGCTCCTAACAATATGAGTTGTTTATTTATTGGTTTTTATATTGAAGATAATTTAGTTGGAATTGCACTTTCTCAATTTTTAAATCTTAATCTATTAAAATCTTTTGGAGATCGCGATAAATGCGTAAAATCAAGTGTTCGAAATTTTATTTTTAAAAACTTTTGTTCTCATGTATTACTTATTGGAAACAACATGCTAACTGGACAAAATGCTTTTGCTTTTTCTGAAGGGATAGATAAGAAAGACATTGCTTTAGGTTTATTAAATGCCATGAATGAGTTGAAAGCTAATATACAATCTTCAGGAAAAAAAGTACATATCACCTCATTAAAAGACTATGAAAATACTGATATAGTAGCATTTGAAAAAGAACTAAATAAAGACTATTTTCAATTTTCTACCCAACCAAATATGGTTTTCACAATATTAGAAAATTGGAAAACAGAACAAGATTACATTGATGCCTTGTCAAAAAAATATAGAGATCAATACAAAAGAGCACGAAAAAAAGCAGCCGGAACAGAAAAGAGAAAATTAAATCTGCAGGAAATTATTGCACTTGAAGATGAAATATATGAATTGTATTTTCATGTAGCTCAAAACGCCCCGTTCAACACTTTTTTCCTAGCCAAAAATCACTTCAGAGTATTTAAGGAAATCCTAAAAGATCAGTTTCTTTTTTATGGGTATTTTATTGATAACAAACTAATTGGCTTTAACACTTTAATAAAAAATGGTACTGCAATGGATACCTATTTTTTAGGCTATGACGAATCCATTCAGAAAGAAAAAATGCTTTATTTAAATATGCTGTATGATATGATAGCTTATTCGATAAACAAAGGATTTCATGAAATTGTTTTTGCAAGAACGGCACTTGAAATAAAAAGTTCTGTAGGTGCAAAACCGGTTGAAGTATATGGATTCATTAAGCATGAAACCAAATTAATTGATCGATGTATCAAAGCAATTTTCAATTATTTGGAACCAAAAACCGAATGGCAAGAACGAAATCCATTTAAATAAACTAAGAATTCATAGCGTCAAGCTCCCCTTGCGCTTCTTCCCAATCATCTAAAAGTTTATCCAAATCTGATTTCTTTTTATTGTAAGCCGTGAAGAAAGAGGCGTCTTCAATATGCTTATCATAGTTAGACTCTAAAGCTTTATCGTCGTTTTGAATGTTAATTTCTAATTGCTTGATTTGACTTTCAATCTTGCTTAAGCGATTTTGAAGTGACTTACTTTTCTTTTGATCTTCGTAGGAAATCTTGTTATTTTCCTTGGGTATTTCTTTTTTAACAGCATCTTTTTTCTCTACTTCGCGCATGTTTTCCAAATTACGCTGCTCTAAGAAAAAATTAATATCTCCTAAATATTCTTTTATTTTTTGATCTTTAAATTCATACACAATATTCGACATCCCTTGAAGAAAATCCCTATCATGAGAAACCAATAAAAGCGTGCCTTCGTATTTTTGAAGTGCCGCTTTCAATACATTTTTAGACTTAATATCCAAGTGATTTGTAGGCTCATCCATCACTAATACGTTAATGGGCTGCAACAATAATTTACACAAAGCCAAACGATTTCGTTCCCCACCCGATAATACTTTTACCTTCTTTTCTACATCGTCTCCGCGGAATAAAAAAGAACCCAACATGTCTCTAACTTTAGATCTATTGGTGTCGGAAGCCGCATTTTCCATGGTTTCCAATAGGGTAATTTCTCCGTCTAAATATTCGGCTTGATTTTGAGCGAAATAACCAACTTGAACATTATGCCCTAGTTTTATCGTTCCTCCAAACTTAAACTCATTTACAATGGCTTTAATAAAAGTAGATTTACCTTGACCGTTTTGTCCAACAAATGCAATCTTACTTCCGCGTTCCACCAATAAAGAAATATCTTTTAGAATTACTTTTTCACCATAGGCTTTGGTAACATTTTCGGCTTCAATAACCACTTTTCCTGGAACTTTAGAAACCGGAAAAGAAATATTCATCACCGAATTATCATCTTCATCCACTTCAATGCGTTCCACCTTATCTAATTTTTTGATTAGGGATTGTGCCATTGAAGCTTTAGAAGCTTTGGCTCTAAATTTTTCAATTAACTTTTCGGTTTCCTCAATTTTTTTCGCTTGATTTTTTTGAGTAGCCAATTGCTTCTCTCTAATTTCATGTCTTAATTCTAAATATTCTGAATACGGTTTATTAAAATCGTACGCTTTTCCAAGCGAAATTTCAATGGTTCTATTGGTAACATTATCCAAGAACATTTTATCGTGCGATACAATTACCACCACTCCTGGGAAATTTCTTAGGAAACTCTCCAACCAAATAATACTTTCGATGTCCAAATGGTTTGTAGGCTCATCAAGAAGCAATATGTCGTTTGATTGAAGCAACAATTTAGCTAATTCAATACGCATACGCCAACCTCCCGAAAAAGTGTCTGTTTGATCGTTAAAAACTTCTCTTTTGAAACCCAATCCTAAAAGTATTTTTTCAGTTTCACCTACATAATTGTAACCCCCTAATAACTCGAAACGGTGTGTGTAATCGGATAAATCCTCAATTATTTGTCCGTATTCTTCACTTTCATAATCGGTTCGTGTTACCAGTAAATGGTTTACTTCTTCGAGTTTTTTCTCTACCAATTTAATTTCGGTGAATGCTTCGTAGGCTTCTTCTAAAACGGTTCTTCCGTGTTCAAAATCAATATCCTGTCTTAAAAATCCAATTTTAACTTCTTTTTCGGTTGCGATTTGTCCTGAATCGGGTTTGAAATCGCCTGCCAATATTTTAAGCATGGTAGATTTTCCGGCACCATTTTTCCCTACAAGACCAACTCGATCTCCCGATCCTAATCGAAAAGTTACTTCTTCAAATAAAAAAGAGCCCCCAAAGGAAACCGATAAATTATGGATATTTAGCATAATATTTGTTACAATTGTTACATTAAAAACTCTTGCAAAGAGTACCTTTGTAGAAAATTTTTGCAAATGTTAAAAAAAGGATCCAAATTATATAGCATTTTAACAGGAACTTGTCCTAAATGCCATGAAGAAAGTATGTATTGTGAAAAAAATCCATACAAACTGAGCAGTATTTATAAAATGCACGACACTTGTAGCCATTGTGAAACGAAATACATGATTGAACCTTCCTTTTTTTATGGGGCTATGTATGTGAGTTATGGTGTTACAGTGGCAATTGGAGTAGCAATTTTTGTTACCTTAAATGTGATCTTAGGCTTGCCTATAAAAACCACCTTTATTGGAATTGGAGTTGGATTAATTGCATTAATGCCTGTTACCGCAAGATTAGCTCGAAACATCTACATTAATATGTTTATTAGCTTTGATAAAAACTGGAAACAAAATTCTTAATTCTGCGAATATCGATATTCTTATCCAAAGGAATGTTGTTTTCAATATGATTGAATAAGCTTTTAGCCATTGCAGGCGCAAGCATTACTCCTCGTGTTCCTAAGCCATTTAAAACATGCACATTATTATATAATGGATGCGTTCCTACTAAAGGTCTTCGGTCTTTAACGGTAGGACGAACTCCTGCATAATGCTCTATAATTTCAAATTCGCAATCCATCAATTCTTTCAATTCTGAAACCAATTCATTTTTGGCAGCTTCAGTAGGAATGTTGGTTTTATCTTCCCAATTGTAGGTGGCTCCAACTTTATACAAATCACCGCCAACCGGAATAATAAATATGGACGACTTCACAATTACATCCAAATTTAAATTTGGCGCTTTAATAAGCAATAATTCCCCTTTAGTTCCATCTAGTGGCAACAAAGAAAAAAATGGATTAGAAAGCATTCCAAATCCTTCTGCGAAGACAATGTTTTTAGCTTCAAGATCTTTATAGACAACAAAGTTCTCATGCACATTTAATAATGAATAGTCGAATGTTTCACTTCGAAATAAATTCATCGAAATTAAATAGTCTTGATAGGCTTCTTGCAACAAAGCGGTATCAACATAACCAGAATCGAAAACTTCACCAAAATTATAGGGAGAAGCAATGAAATTGTATTTGGTTGTGATTAATTTAGTAGAAAGAAAACGAGAAAGATTGGGTTTATCAGATGCGGTAAACCAATTATTTTGCTCTTCAACAGAATAAAATTTTCTTAATAAGGGTAAATTATAATCTAACTTGACATTCAATTTGGATTCTAAAGAACCATAAAATTCATATAATAAATCCAATTGCTCTGCAGCTTGCCATACTTCACTAAAGCGCTTTAATATTACTGGATTATAAAGACCTCCTGCAATTTTAGTTGAATTTTGAGAATCATTATTAAGGACTAAAATAGACTTGCCCTGTTGCAAAGCCACTTCAGAAAAAGCAATACCTGCCAATCCAGATCCCACAATAATATAATCGAGCATTAAAATAAATTTAGAAAATTTAGAGTATAAAAAAACTCTTACCAAAGGTAAGAGTTTTAAATAAGCTATAAAATTATATTAATAAGTCCACATATCTTGTTCGAAATCGCGAATTTTATCTTTCACTCTTTCTGACTCTAATAATTGCATTTGAGCATTATCTTTCATGTAATCTTGAATTTCTCTATCACCATATACATTCTCCTCTTTGTAAATCACCCCATTAAAATGACGAGAATTTAAAAGTTGATCAAATGTGATTGGCATAGAAGAATTTCGATCATTAAACGCTTTTGCTTCATGTAATACATCTCGAACAGAAGGGAAATACACCCAAAATAAATCAATAGTTTCTGAGTTACCTTTTGCTTTATCACGAGCTTCTAAAGCTACAGGACAAAGCGCAAGCAATCTATATTTTAACTCACTTTGACGTTTATCAAAATACCAAAAACCTTTTATTCTGTATCCGTTAACATCAGATGCAGCTAACTCAGTAACATTAATATATTGTTTATCTAATACTTTTTTTCCAGATTTATATCCCTCAATATCTGTATTATATTCGTCAATACCAGCAGCAACAGTGTCAATATATTTAAATACTGACTCCATGTCTTTTAATGTTTTTTTAGAATTAAAATAATCATCACCATAAACCTCAGTAATTTTACCTGATTTAATGTTGTTTAATAAAACTTGAAAAAGTGATCTACGGTCTTTACCAACAAATGCAGTATCTACAGGATAGTACATAGGGAAATTAATTCTTTCATCAAGATCAATAAACTCCCAGGTAGTTTTACCCATCAATACATCTCTATCGTGCACATATCCATAAGGAAGAGGCTTATCGTTATCCGATTCCAATTGAGCAGCAGTTTTCTTACCGATTTCTGCTGGTGTTTTAGCATTTAATAAGTTTGATTGCGCATTAGAAGCAAAACTTCCTGCTACAACTACTACCGCTAGTAAAAGGTTTTTCAATTTCATAATAATTATTCTAATTGCCCTAAGTTAGTTTAAAACGACTTACTTAAATTTTTATTGTATTTCAAAAATTGCAGGAGCTGCAGTTTTTGTTTGAATTCCTGCACCATCACCAATAATTTTAGTTTTAACGTCAGAAATTGTAATTTGATCTCCTTTTGTTGCTCTAGCTAAAGCAGCAACACATTGTGCATTTACTCTGTCTCCATTTACAACTATAGAAGCTTGTCCAGGAACTTTCAACACAAATTGAGTTACTTGGAATTTCAAGTCATATAAGAAATCAGGTAATACAGCAGTAATTTGCGAAGATTGTAAACGCGTTTTAGCACCTTTTTGACTTCCAGCTGTTCCACCAATTGCAGCTTGAGGAGCAGGAATTCCTTTGATTCTAAATGTTTTTTTGTCTGACACGCTTTTACCATCTGACATTTTACCAGTTACAGAAACAGTAACTTCTTCACCAGCACCTGGATTCAAATTATATTTACCATTTCCACCTGCTTTAGTTAAACCAGGAGCCGAAGCAGTAACATTGTTGTCACCAATACCTGCAAATGAGATTGTCATTGGGTTAGGTAAACCTCTATAAACCACATTCATTTTATCTGCAGATATATTAGCAGTATTAGGACGTGGAATTACAACATATTTTCCTTCAAATTTCAATGGAACTGATTTTCCATCTTCCATAAAGGTAAATTGACCATTAATGTTTTGCTCTCCAATAGAACCTGCAGTCATGGAAATTACAGCTTGTCCGTTTTCAATTTTACCAGGACCTTGGAAAGAAGTTGGTTTTGTATTTTCATCATATCTTCCTAAAACCACTTTTCCTTTAACCGCTTCACCTTGAAAGTAAGCGCTTTTTTCTAAAACTACTAAAGCTGTATAATTTTTCATAGAAGCAGCTTCAACAGCAGCACCTCCAAGTAAGCTGCTATAACTATCAAACTCCGCTTTTTTAATATCATTTTGCCAAGCAGTTAATTTTGCTAAAGAAGCAATTGCTGGGAAATGCTCAAAGTGATAAGAAAGATATTTTTTAGTTACACCTTCACCATCTTTAACATCTAGAGTGTTAAATTTAGATTCTACATCCTTAACAATAGGGATTAATTTTTTTGATAAACTAGGTTCACTAGAAGCAGCAACTTTCATATCAGCTACATACTTGTTAATTTTTGAAATAATTTCATTTCCTTTAGCAGAATATCCATCACCTGCAAACCAAGTTTCATCTATATGAGGTCCTTTATCCATAAATTCGTATGGAAGTTTTCCAGTTTCTTCATCTAATTCAATACCAAATTTGGCATCTGCTTTTAAAGTTTCAATATACTCATAAAAGTCTTTAGAGATTGATCTAATTTTATCTGCAGCATTTTTTGCAGGACCATAAAGTCCTGGATTTTCAGCACCTTTTTGATCTATTAAAGACAATAATTTTTCATTGTTTGCTTTGGAAGCAATATTAGCGGTGTCAAATTTTTCATTCATTAATCCAAACGCCGATAATACTTCTTTTGACATGTTTAATGCCAACATAGCGATGAAAACCAGATACATCAGGTTAATCATCTTCTGTCTAGGGGTTAATTTTCCTCCTGCCATTTTTTCTAATTAGTTTGTTTAAAATTTTGTTTAATAATAAATTTAGTTTTAAAACTAATTATCCTTTAGAGTTCATTGCAGAAAGCATTCCACCATATACATTATTTAATGTAGATAAGTTAGAAGTTAACGATTGCATTTGATCTTTTAATTTCATGTTATTTTCAGCAACTTCGTTGTTGATTTGAGCATTTCTTTCAGCACTTTGCATTTGCATTTGGTATAAACCATTTAATGCTTCCATTTGAGCAGCAGCTTTACTCATTTCTTCTGCATATTTCTTTTGATCTGCCATTGCATCAACAGAAGGAGAAATAGATTTTGCTGCTCCTTCAAAGTTTTTAATGCTATTACCTAAGCTAGACATTAATTCACCATCAATTTTAGCTTCTTTAAGCATTGCATCTAATTTTTTTGAAAGCAATCCATCAGCATCTTCTTTTTTTGTTTTTTCTTTTGCTTGTCCACCAGCTAATTCTGGATATACTAATGACCAATCTATATCATCTGCAGTTGTTTCAAAAGCTGATAAAGCAAAAATTCCCGCTTCTGTTAATAATCCTACAATAAGAAATTCACTTGCACCTGGCCAGTGTTGAATTTTAAATAATGCTCCAACAATAACGACTGCCGCACCCATTCCGTAGGTGAATTCCATAACTCTTTTTGGTAATAATCCCATAGTAATAATAATTTTTAGTTAGTTAAGTTTAATTTATTTAAGTTATTTGATATACAAATTTATTTAGGTTATTTTTT
>CAMCBB010000048.1 GCA_945872875.1 Flavobacterium psychrophilum | reverse complement strand
ATGGCATTAGATAAAAACGACATAGCAAAAAGAATAGCTAAAGAAGTAAAAGACGGCTATTATGTGAACTTAGGGATTGGAATTCCAACATTGGTAGCCAACTATGTTCGAAATGATATTTCTGTTGAATTTCAAAGTGAAAATGGCGTTCTAGGGATGGGTCCTTTTCCATTTGAAGGAGAAGAAGACGCCGACTTAATTAACGCAGGAAAACAAACTATTACTACACTTCCTGGAGCAAGTTTCTTTGATTCTGCTTTTAGTTTTGGAATGATTCGTGGTCAGCATGTTGATTTAACCATTCTTGGTGCTATGGAAGTTTCAGAAAATGGTGACATTGCCAACTGGAAAATTCCTGGTAAGATGGTAAAAGGAATGGGCGGCGCTATGGATTTAGTTGCTTCTGCAGATAATATTATCGTGGCAATGATGCACGTTAATAAAGCTGGAGAAAGTAAAATTCTTAAAAAATGTACCTTGCCATTAACCGGAGTTGGTTGTGTAAAAAAAGTGGTGACAGAATTGGCTGTTCTAGAAATCACTCCAAAAGGATTCAAACTTTTAGAGCGCGCTCCTGGTGTTTCTGTAGAACACATTATTGTATCAACTGAAGCTGATTTAATTATTGAAGGGACAATCCCAGAAATGGTGATCGCTTAGTTTATTCTTTTTTACCCTCTTTTAATTCCAAAAAAGTTGTGGATGCATGCGCAAAGCTTGGCGCTTGCTCAATGACACTTACCGCTCTTTTTTTATTCAATTTATAAGTCAGATCCCTTTCAGTAGTAAACAAAATTGCGCTTAAAAATGGGTTATTTATAAACTCTACCAATCGATTGAAAGCTTTGTCGATAGTATGAATTTCAACAATTTCTTCTTTTTGAAATTTAAACTTCAATTCCAATTTTAAGTCGTTTTCAATTACAATTAAACGCGCATAAATGTTCATTAACTCAGCGTTCCCAATGGTTTTAGCCAGGGTTAATTTGGCAAAAGTTTCCTCTTTAATACTTGTTTTTACTTCCGAATAAAATTCCGAAAAAGGATCATTAAAAGGCATAAGCGTTCCGTTTAATTAAAAATAAAACCCACAAGGAAACCTTGCAGGTTTTATAAATTTATATTTCTAGATTACAAATTAGCAAAGAAATCATTGCCTTTATCATCTGTAATAATAAATGCTGGGAAGTTTTTAACGGTGATTTTTCGAACAGCTTCCATTCCTAATTCTTCAAAATCAACTACCTCAACTTTCAAGATGTTGTCTTGCGCTAAAATAGCCGCTGGACCTCCAATAGATCCTAAATAAAACCCACCATATTTTTGGCATGCGTCTTTTACTTCGGTCGTTCTATTTCCTTTAGCAAGCATCACCATACTGCCTCCCGCTTTTTGGAATTCTTCTACATACACATCCATTCTTCCTGCAGTGGTTGGTCCAAAACTTCCCGAAGGCATTCCGTCTGGAGTTTTTGCTGGGCCGGCATAATAAATTGGATGATTTTTAAAATATTCTGGCATTGGTTTTCCGGCATCTAAAAGTTCTTTGATCTTAGCGTGTGCTATATCTCGAGCTACAATTAGGGTTCCGTTTAATATTAATCTGGTCTTAATTGGATGCTTAGTCAATTCAGCTAATATTTCTGGCATTGGTCGGTTCAAATCAATCACTACCGCCTGTTCCATATGTGGAGGGATTTCTGGCAAAAATTGTTTTGGATTTACTTCCAATTGCTCTAAAAATATTCCGTCTTTGGTGATTTTTCCTTTAATGTTTCGATCCGCAGAACACGAAACTCCTAACCCTACCGGACAAGAAGCAGCGTGTCTTGGCAAACGAATTACACGCACATCATGAGCAAAATATTTACCTCCAAATTGCGCACCAATAGAACTTTCTTGACATATTTTATGCACTCGCTTTTCCCATTCTAAATCTCGAAAAGCCTGTCCCGACATGTTACCAGAAGTTGGCAAATTATCAAAATACCCAGCTGATGCTTTTTTTACAGCAGCCAAATTGGCTTCGGCAGAAGTCCCTCCAATTACCAAAGCCAAATGATAAGGTGGGCAAGCTGAGGTTCCTAAATCTTTGATTTTTTCGCGGATGAATTCATCCATCGATTTTTCGTTTAATAGCGATTTAGTCTTTTGATATAAGAACGTTTTATTGGCAGAACCTCCTCCTTTTGCTAGGAATAAGAATTCGTAAGAACTTCCTTTTTTTGAATAAATATCGATTTGTGCTGGTAAATTTGAGCCTGAATTTTTTTCTTCAAACATCGAAATCGGAACGATTTGAGAATAACGAAGATTTTTATTTTGGTAGGTATTGAATATCCCTTTTGACAAATACTCGGCATCATCAGCTCCAGTATATACATTTTCTCCTTTCTTGGCCATTACAATTGCCGTTCCCGTATCTTGACAAGAAGGCAATTCTCCTTTTACGGCAACCACAGCGTTTTGCAATAAATTGTAGGCTACAAAGCGGTCGTTATCGGTTGCTTCAGGATCGTCCAAAATATTTTTTAGCTTTTGCAAATGAGAGGTGCGCAACATAAATGAAACCTCATTCATGGCTTCTTGTGCTAATAATTCCAACCCTTTTGGGTCCACAGTTAGAATTTCTCTATCTCCAAATTGTTCTGATTTTACAAAATCAGAAGTCAGTTTTTTGTATTGGGTATCGTCTTTTAATATCGGATACGGATCTTGATATATAAAGTCCATTTTAAAATTATTTTTGAGATGTAAAGTTACAGAAAGTTGAGGGATTGCCACATTAAATTTTTGCTAAATTGATGTAGCTACTTTACATGAAAAAATATTAAAAAAACCAACTAGCCACAAAGATTGCTGCTAATACACAAATTAAGTCTACTAATAGCATTGTTCCAAGCGTATATCTTGTGTTTTTAATGTTAATGCTTCCAAAGTAAACGGCAATAACATAAAAAGTAGTTTCGGCACTACATTGAAAAATACAACTCAATCTTCCGGTGAAAGAATCGGGGCCAAACATGCGCATAGAATCAATCATAAATCCACGAGAACCACCAGAACTAAAGGGACGCAACATGGCAACCGGTAAGGAATTGGTGATTTCTTTGCTCACGCCAATATTTGAAAAAGCAAAAGACAATCCGTTACTGATTAATTCAAATAATCCGCTGTTTCTAAAGAACGAAATGGCAACCAACATCCCCATAACATAAGGAAATATTTTTACTCCGGTTTGCAACCCGTTGTTCGCTCCAGTTACAAAAGTGTCGAAAATAGTAGTGTCTTGTGCTACAAATTTCTTTTCGTTTATAAATGAAAAAATCAAAGTAAACCCAATAATTGCAACCAGCATTAATCCGGAAAGATTCGAAGTGAAGAAATTTTTACCTATTAAATCTAGGGTATTTACATAAAACAACAACCCTACAATTGCAGCAATTATAGTCATTAAAGCTACTACCAACGAGGCGCTTTTAAAGTTAATTTTTTGTCGGATTCCAACAATAATAAATGCGGCAATGGTACCAATGAAAGAAGTGATAATACATGGCAACATCACATCGGCTGGATTGCTTGCGTTTTCTGCTGCACGATAGCCAATTATGGATGTTGGAATTAAAGTCAGTCCCGCTGCATGAAGACACATAAACATGATTTGTGCGTCACTTGCTTTGTCTTTTTCAGGATTTATTTCTTGTAAACTTTGCATGGCCTTTAAGCCAAAAGGCGTCGCAGCTGAATCTAATCCTAAGAAATTAGCCGCAAAATTTAAAGTCATGTATGAAATAGATTCGTGATTTTTTGGAACCGATGGAAATACTTTAGTGAACATTGGGCTTAGCTTTTTAGCTAATTTCTCTGCAGCACCCGAAATAATTAAAAGCTCCATTAATCCGCAAAAGAAAGCCAAATAGGCAATCAACGGAAGTATTAAATCCAGCAAAGTATTTTTACAAGTTGGCAATAACCCATCGGATTTTTGAATTCCGCTGAAAATCTTAACCGTTTTACTTTTATATACATAAGTAGTGTCAGCATTTAAAGTATCTCTGTTGACCACCATAGTTTGATCCGGAGCATTTTTTATGCTGTCTTTTATAAAAACAGGAACTTGATTTAGGTATTTTTCAGAAATTAAAATCGGTTCATCTTTTTTCCCATTCAATACATAATCAATCGTGTAGCTGTTTCCAACAAACAAACTGAAAACCACAAAAGCAATTGATGAAATAAAAATAGCAAGCCAAAATCTACTTAAAACCATAATCTGTTTTTTTGTAAAAGTAATAAAAAGACCGAAATAGGAAATGTCCTACGCAATTAATAATTACACATGAATTATCTCGTCCTCAATTAACAAATCTTCTTTTCTAAATCTCAAAAATACTTGGGCAACCGCAATGACGTCTTTTTCGCAATAGGTTACAATTCGGTCAATATCTTTTTCTACATAAAAAACATGCACCACTTGACTGCCGTCAATGTCGCCTTTTGGAGAAGGAATTCCCAATATTTTAGTAAGTAATTTTAAAGAAGTAAAGTGCTTGTAGTCGCCAAATTTCCATAATTCTAAAGTATCCAAATGAGGGATTTCCCATGGTTTTTTCCCAAATAAATTCAGTTTACTCGGAATAGAAATTTGGTTGATAATCATTCTTCGAGCAATAAATGGAAAATCAAATTCTTTAGCATTATGCCCACACAGAATGTGCTGCGGCGCATTGAAATGATTGTTTAGTAAATTATTAAAGTCTACTAATATCTTTTTTTCTTCGCCAAAAAAGGAAGTCACTCTAAAGTTTCTAATGTCGCCTTTGATGATAAAATACCCAACCGAAATACATACAATTTTTCCGAATTCTGCCCATATTCCTGCACGGTCATAAAAATCTTCTGCAGTGTATTCTTCTTTGCGTTGGTATTGCGTTTTGTGTTCCCAAAGTGATTTCATTTCATCATCCAAAGAATTGAAATGTTCTTCTTGAGGAACGGTTTCTATATCTAAAAACAATATCGAATCTAACCGAATTTTTTCTATCATCTTTCGAGTTTTTGCAAAAACTAAAAATAGCAAAAAAACTTGAGCTTTTTATTCTATATATAAATAAAACTACTTTCCTTGGCTAAAAATGTATTGCTCAACAGCTTGTCTTTCTTCGTCGGTGAAGTTTTTAGTAATCTCAAGATTAATTTTCATCACTTCATATTGCGCTGGATCAATAACGGGCTCTTCCGTTCCAGTTAAAAAAGCAGCAACACTAATTTTATTCTTTTTGTAGATTTTAGCCATTTCTTGAATGCTTGGCCCAACTAGTTTTACATCCAATTTATGGCAATTACTACAAGTTCCTTTTCCTTCAAAAATTTCTTTTCCTTTTTCCGCTAAAGGATATGTTGCTGAATTTATTTTGGTTTTTTCGTCAAAATTTTGGTCGTCTTTTTTGCCTCCACAACCTGCTGTAACGACAAGAACTATTAGAAAAATAACATTGGTTTTCATTAGCTATCTATTTAATATAATCGCGGCCTCTTTTGCAAAATAAGTCGAAATTAAGCTGGCTCCTGCGCGCTTGATACACATTAATTGCTCCATCATTATTTTATCATGATCCAACCACCCTCTTTCGGAAGCGGCTTTAATCATGGCATATTCACCAGAAACATGAAAAACAGTTACCGGAACATTCACGGCATTTTTTACTTCGCGAACAATATCCAAATAGGCAATTCCGGGTTTAACCATAACCATGTCGGCGCCTTCTTCTACATCCATAAGCGCTTCTTTAATGGCTTCAATTCGGTTGGAATAATCCATTTGGTAGGTTTTTTTATCTTTTGGCACTTCGACATCCGCCTCTTTCGGAGCACTATCTAATGCATCTCGAAAAGGACCATAAAATGCCGAAGCATATTTAGCTGAATAGCTCATAATTCCCACATTTGGGAATCCTGCAGCATCCAATCCTTGGCGTAAACGCAAAACGCGTCCGTCCATCATATCGCTTGGGGCAACAAAATCGGCTCCGGCTTGGGCGTGAGAAACGGCCATTTTTACCAAAGCATCGTTGGTAGCATCATTAGCAACATCGCCATTTTCAATAATTCCGTCATGACCATAAATAGAATACGGATCAAGCGCCACATCGGGCATTACAATCATTTCTGGACAGGCAGATTTGATAGCTGTAATAGCGCGTTGCATCAACCCATTAGGATTCCATGCTTCTTTTCCGGTGTTGTCTTTTAACGATTCGTCCACTTTTACATAAATGTTTACCGCACGGATTCCTAGAGCAAATAATTCTTTTACCTCAGCAACCGTTAAGTCAATAGAACGGCGAAAAATTCCCGGCATGGAAGGAATTTCTACTTTATAGTTTTCTCCTTCTGCGATGAACATTGGAAACATAAAATCACTTGGACTTAATGTGGTTTCACGAACCAAACTTCTTATGGATTCGTTAGCTCTTAATCTGCGGCCTCTTTGTAATGGAAACATAATATATTGTTTAAAATTGTTTAAAGTTTAAGGTTTAAAGTTGTTTTACTTTGTACTTAAACCCAATCAATTGGATTTTCTAATACTTGAATTAATTTTTCTTCTTCACTTCCAACTTCTGGATGATGGTCGTAATGCCATTGCACGTGTGGTGGTAAAGACATCAAAATACTTTCAATTCGGCCGTTAGTTTTTAGTCCGAAAAGGGTGCCTTTATCGTGAACTAAATTAAATTCGACATAACGTCCTCTTCGGATTTCTTGCCAAGTTCTTTGTTCTGGAGTGTAGGCTAAATTCTTTCTTTTTTCTACAATTGGAACGTATGCCTCTAGAAAACTGTTTCCCACTTCGGTTACGAAATTAAACCAATCTTCCATTGCCATTTGCTCATTTGCTTTGCAATAATCAAAGAATAATCCGCCAAGTCCTCGCGCTTCACTGCGATGCACATTCCAAAAATAGTCGTCACATTGTTTTTTATATTTTGGATAAAACTCTGAATTGTGTTTGTCGCAAGCGGTTTTACAAGTGTGATGAAAATGGATTCCGTCTTCCTCAAATAAATAATAAGGGGTTAGATCTTGTCCGCCTCCAAACCAGGAATTGATTATCTTCCGTGAACCTCCTGTACTGAGCTCTGCCGAAGTATCATACATTTCGAAATAACGCCAATTTGCATGAACCGTTGGCACCATCGGATTTTTTGGATGAATGACCAAACTCAATCCACAGGCAAAAAAATCGGCTTCGCCTACATTGAATAATTTTTGCATGGAATCGGGTAATTTTCCGTGAACCGCTGAAATGTTTACGCCTCCCTTTTCAAAAACAGTTCCGTTTTCAATTACTCGTGTTCGTCCGCCACCGCCTTCTGGTCGTTCCCAAATGTCCTCACGAAATTTAGCAACGCCATCAACTTCTTCTAGTTTAGAAGTGATTTGGTCTTGGAGATTAAGTATGTATTTATAGAATTTATCTTTCAAAACTTGATTTTATTTTTGATACTCTTTCACCGCTTCCACAAAAGCTTTGGCGTGATCTACTGGAATATTTGGTAAAATTCCGTGACCTAGGTTAACTATGTAGTTGTCTTTCCCGAATTCGTCTATCATTTGATTTACCATTTTTTTGATGGTTGGAATTGGAGAAAGCAAACGACTTGGATCAAAATTTCCTTGCAAAGTAATATTTCCTCCTGTTAAATAACGAGCGTTCCTTGCAGAACAAGTCCAATCTACACCCAATGCTGATGCTTTCGATTTTGACATTTCGCCTAAAGCAAACCAACAGCCTTTTCCGAAAACGATAACTTTTGTGTCGTCCGCCAAAGCTTCCACAATTTGGTTGATGTATTTCCAAGAAAATTCTTGATAATCTACAGGAGAAAGCATGCCTCCCCAAGAATCAAAAATCTGAATCGCATTACAACCCGCTTTCACTTTTTCTTTCAAATATAAAATAGTGGTATCGGTAATTTTTTGCAATAAAGTATGCGCTGCTACCGGATTTGAAAAACAAAATCCTTTAGCTGTATCAAAACTTTTTGAGCCTTTTCCTTCAACAGCATAACAAAAAATCGTCCATGGTGAACCAGCAAACCCAATCAACGGCACCTCATCGTTCAGCATTTCTTTGGTTAATTTGATGGCATCAAAAACATAACCCAAGGTTTCCTGGACATCTGGAACAAAAGTTCTGTTCACGTCTTCCATGGTTCGAATTGGATTTGGAATTATCGGCCCCAAATTGTCTTTCAACTCAACATGAATTCCCATAGCGCGTGGCACCACCAAAATGTCGGAAAACAAAATTGCCGCATCTGGTTTTACAATTCGAATGGGTTGCACCGTAATTTCGGCAGCCAATTCTGGAGTTTCGCAACGGGTAAAAAAATCATATTTATCTCTTAAAGCTCTAAATTCTGGCAAATACCTTCCGGCTTGGCGCATCATCCAAACGGGTGGTCGCTCTACGGTTTCGTTATTAAGGGCTCTTAAGAATAGGTCGTTTTTTAACATTGTAAATAATTTAAAGTTTTAAGTTGCATCAACTCAAACTGTTTTAATAATATTCTATTACTTGTGTAATCACACTTTCAACCGATGGTTTTTCTGCGATGAATATGTTTTTTACTTTTTTATTTTCTAATGCTTCTGCGGTGGTTTCGCCAATACAGAAACAAGTTTCGTCTTTTATCGAATTCAATTTGAAATAACTCTCCACTCCCGATGGGCTGAAAAAAAGAATACCATCTTGTTTTGAAGTCATTTTCTTTGAAGTTATATTGGTTTCATAAACTTCAATTTCATTGAAAGTGATTCCGTTTTCTTTTAAGGTATTTGGTATAACATCCCGGCGTAAATTCCCGCTAAAGAAGGTAAATGATTCCGACGAATAAATTAAAGAAATGATCTCGGCCAAATCCGAAGCATAGCCGGTATAGGCAACTACATCAAATCCGTTTTCGGTAAGCAATTCCTTGGTTTTCATTCCAACACAAAAAACACTTTTCCCTTTTAATTCGTCGCATTTTGAGTGTTGTAAAATACTTTGTACCGCATTTTGACTCGTGAAAATTAGATTTTCATGCACCTTTGAAAGTTCAAAATTCTTGATTTTAGTTTCTATAAAATCTTCCTCCAATACCGAAATGCCAGCATCTGACAAAAGTTGCTTTTGTAGTGGCAGTAGTTTTTTAGTAGATACTATGTTTATTTGTTTTGACATTTTATAGTTCCTCGTGAATGGAAAATTTACCCTATTTAATTATTTTTTTAATTGCTGTTTTATTTCTTCCATTAATTGGGCACCACCATTGTTAAGAATTTCTTGTGCGGCATGAAAACCTAATTTCTTCCATTCTGAAATAGCAACTACTTTTTCGATTTCTATTTTTTGTTTGCCATCAATAGATAACAATTCTCCTATAAAATGGATGGTATCTTCTTTTTCATCATACTTTGCAAGGGCAGCAATTGGCGCGGTGCATCCGCCTTCCAATGTCTTTAAAAATTGTCTTTCGATATAAGTACAAATTTCGGTTTCTATATGATTTAATTGGGATAAAGCGTCCAATGTGAATTCGTCATTTGCCATTGCAACCACCACCATTGCGCCTTGAGCTGGAGCTGGAGTCATCCAATCTAAACTGATGTGATTCTCTGGTTTTAAATTAATTCGCTCCAATCCTGCTGCTGCAAAAACGGCGCCGTCCCAATCATTATCATGCAACTTTTGTAATCTGGTATTTACATTTCCGCGTAAATCTACCAAAGAGTGATTTGGATATTTATTCCACCATTGCGCTTTGCGACGCAAACTTCCTGTGGCGATTGTAGCTGCTGATTCTAAAAAACTAGTGTTGCCTTTATGAACTAAAATATCTAAATAATTGGCTCTTTCTAAAACCGCTGCTTGAACAATTCCTTCAGGCAAAGCGGTAGGCACATCTTTCATAGAATGCACCGCAATATCTACTTGGCCATTTATCATGGCAATATCTAATGTTTTAGTAAAAATTCCGGTTATTCCTAGTTCATATAGCGGCTTGTCTAAAAGGATGTCGCCTTGAGATTTTACAGCTATAATCTCGGTTTGATGCCCTAAATCGTTCAATTGTTTTTGAACGGTGTGTGCTTGCCAAAGTGCTAATTCACTGTCTCTGGTGCCAATTCTTATCGTTTTTTTTGACATTTTATGCTTTTTGGAATCCTTATTAAAGGCTTCAGATTGGGGTTTGTAGAACTAAAAAAAATCTTTTTCTTGTTCTAATTGAAATACTTTTTCTATCCATTCAATACCTTCCTCCATTGATTCACCTTCTTTTAAATGGTTTACAAAATGGTTAGTTATTTTTTGGATAATTCTATTGCTAATTAATTCGGCTTGATCTTCATCAAAATTAGATAATTTTTTTCTTTGAAAATTTAACTCACCGTCTTTAATAGAATTGAACTTCTCTTTAAGTGCATGAATGGTAGGTGCAAATTTTCGGTTTTTATTCCAAGCCAAAAACTCATCTTGAATTTCAGCAATTATTGCTTCGGCTGCCGGAATATATAATTTTCTTTTTTCTAAAGTTTCGTCTGTAATTTGAGATAAATGATCCAGGTGAATTAAGGTAACTCCGGGAACCTCGTTTACATTTTCATTTACATTTTTTGGGATAGACAAATCTAAAATAAGAAGTGGTTTTTTTAAATTCAGGATGGTTTTATCAATAGTAGGGTTTTGCGCTCCTGTTGCCACCACAATCACATCCGATTTTTGAATTTCTAGCTGTAAATCAGCGTAATCTTTTACAATTACATTTAGTTTTTGAGCTAATTTTTCAGCTTTATCTTTAGTTCTGTTGATTAGTGTAATTTGCTCATGTTTGGTATGTTTAACCAAATTTTCGCAGGTATTTCTTCCTATTTTCCCGGTTCCAAAAAGCAAAATGTTTTTATTTGAAATGTCTTCAACATTTTTAAAAATATATTGAACGGAGGCAAAAGATACTGATGTCGCTCCCGAAGAAATCTCGGTTTCCGTTTTAATTTTTTTACTTGCTTGAATTACAGCATTCACCAATCGCTCCATAAAAGCATTAGCAAGATTCTTTGATTTACTTTCGGTGAAAGCTATTTTTAATTGGCTAATAATTTCAAAATCTCCAAGAATCTGACTGTCTAAACCTGTTCCAACGAGAAACATATGGTTGATTGCTTCTTGTTTTTTATATACGAAGGCTACTTGTTGAAATTCTTCAACAGTCCCCTGGGTATTTTCACAAAGTAATTTGATTAATTGAAATGGATGTTGGGCAAAACCATAAATTTCAGTTCTGTTACATGTAGATGTTACAATTAAAGTTTCGATGCCTTCTTTTTTAGCTTGGGCTAATAAATTGATTTTGGCCTGAGCATCTAAACTAAATTTTCCGCGCATTGCAGCATCTGCTTTCTTATAGCTTAATCCAACAGCGTAAAAAGTAGTTGTCTTTAATATATTATTGTTCTTCATATTGCCCTTTTCCAAAAAGTACACAAATTTATACTTAAGAAAATTTAAAAAATAACGCTAAAAGTACTTTTTGTGTCGCTGTGAGAAAATTAGAGCATATTAGTGTTTTTTGGGTTATTTTATTTAATTTTGCCTTTATTCATCTATTTATTTGTATTACTAATTTGGTTAAAATATTAATATAATTTTAAGAATTGTTTAGTTTAAATAAAAAAATGTCGCTATGGGTTCAACAGAGGAAATTAAAATTGAAAATGATTTTATTTTGCTACGATTTCAAAATGAAAGCGCTGAAAACTATCAAGTTACGCGACATGTAAGCCAGGGGCTTATACAATTTCATTTTGGAATAAAAGGAAAAGCTAAGTTTATTTTTAACATGGGCGGTTATACATTAGACTTAAAAGAAGAAAAGGCACTTTTATTTTATAATCCTCAAAAAGAATTGCCGCTAAATTTAGAAATTGCATCAAATACTTGGGTAATTTCGGTGCTTGTTTCAATTCAAAAATTTCATTCGCTTTTTACAAATGAATCTGGAAATATTCCTTTTTTAAGTGAAGAAAATAAAGATCGAAAATACTACACCGAAAGCGACATAAGCCCTTCTATGGCAATTGTGTTAAGCCAGTTATTTCATTATAATTTAAACCCAGCTATAAAAAATCTTTATTATAAAGGTAAAGGTTACGAATTATTGAGTTTGTATTTTAATCGATCAGAAGATCCTGACGCTGAACAATGCCCATTTTTAATTGATGAAGAAAATGTTTTGAAAATTAAAAAAGCAAAAGAAATTATTATTCAAAACATGGCTGAACCACCAGGTTTAGAAGAATTAGCTGATCAAGTTGGATTAAGTTTGAAGAAACTAAAAATGGGTTTCAAACAGATTTATGGGGATACCGTTTACGGTTTTCTTTTGGATTATAAAATGGATTATGCGCGCCAATTATTAGATAGTGGTTCTTATAATGTAAACGAAGTAGGCTTAAAAATTGGATACAGCACCGGAAGTCATTTTATTGCTGCCTTCAAGAAAAAATTTGCCACTACCCCAAAAAAATATCTAATGTCATTAAATAATATAAAATAATTACCTCAACACATGAAAGGAGTATTACTTGTAAATCTAGGTTCGCCAGAAAGCCCAACTGCTAAGGATGTAAAGCCATATTTAGATGAGTTTTTAATGGATAAATATGTTATTGACGTTCCGTTTTTATTGCGTGCTTTATTGGTTCGCGGAATAATTTTACAAACAAGGCCAAAAAAATCGGCTGCAGCCTATGCTAGAATTTGGTGGGAAGAAGGGTCGCCTTTAGTCGTGATTTCGCAACGAATGCACAAAAAAGTTCAAGAAAAAAGTTCAATACCCGTGGCATTGGCCATGCGTTATGGAACGATGACTATTGAAAAAGGCTTACAAGAATTAAGAGAAAAAGGTGTTACTGAAGTGATGCTTTTAGCTTTATACCCACAATATGCTATGGCATCAACAACTACTATTTGGGAGCTAGCAGATGACTTAGTTCGTACTAAATTTCCAGAAATGATACTTACCAAAGTTCCGGCTTTTTATAATAAACCCGATTATATTCAGGCGCTTGCCAATTCAATAAAAAAACATTTAGACACTTTTGAATACGATCATTTATTGTTTTCGTATCACGGAATTCCGAAGCGTCATATTCGCAAAACCGATGTGACCAAATCACATTGTGCTATTGATGGTTCTTGTTGTAACACCCCTTCACCTGCACACGAATTTTGCTACCGTCACCAATGTTACGAAACAACTAAACAGGTTGTAAAACTACTTGGAATTCCAGAAGGAAAATACAGCCAAACTTTTCAATCGCGCTTAGCGGGAGATAAATGGTTAACACC
>CAMCBB010000047.1 GCA_945872875.1 Flavobacterium psychrophilum | reverse complement strand
ATTCCACCTGCAGATTTTGGAAATATTAAATTGTTTTACAGTGAATTAAATACTAAAATATTTGATGGTGATATCATTTGGATGGGTAATGGTCAAATACATTTTCCAACATCTTTTTTATCTGCAAGTCAATACAACTTTATAAACACATTAGTTCCAATAACAGATCCAGTTTTTGAAAATGTATATAATCCTAATAATACAAATTACAATTATCCAGAAATATTTAATGCAATTCGATACTTAGAAATTGTAAATCAATACAGAGCAAGCAACCCTAATGCAACTGTAAAATTATTCTTGTACACGCCTGGTGTAGGTATTGGTGATCCAAGCCAATGGAAATGGATTTTTATTATTAAAAATTAGAATTGGTATAAACTTTAATTCTAAACATTTAATCTATCTTTGCACTTTTAAAAAATAAGTCGATTGGAGCTTCTGCTTTATCTTCTTACTTCCAACTTTATAAAAATGATTACAATTAACGATATTTCCGTTCAATTTGGCGGAACTACCTTATTTAGCGATGTTACTTTTGCTATAAACGAAAACGACAAAATTGCCTTGATGGGTAAAAATGGCGCTGGTAAATCTACCCTTTTAAAAATTATTGCAGGAGCTTCAAAACCATCAACGGGTAATGTTTCAGTTCCTAAAGATGCAGTTGTAGCCTATTTGCCACAGCATTTACTAACTACAGACGGGGCAACCGTTATGGAAGAAGCTTCAAAAGCATTTGGAGAAATCTTCAAAATGAAAGCTGAAATTGACGAAATCAATGAACAATTAACCATTAGAACGGATTACGAAAGTGATGCTTACATGAAACTTATAGAAAGAGTTTCCGATTTGAGTGAAAAGTTTTATGCTATTGAAGAAATAAACTACGAAGCGGAGGTTGAAAAAATATTAGTTGGATTAGGTTTTGAAAGAGAAGACTTTACGCGACAAACCTCTGAATTTTCAGGTGGTTGGAGAATGCGAATTGAATTGGCTAAAATTCTTTTGCAAAAACCCGATTTAATTTTGTTGGATGAGCCAACCAACCACATGGATATCGAAAGTATTCAGTGGCTTGAAGATTTCTTAATTAATTCTGCTAAGGCAGTCGTTGTGATTTCACACGATAGAGCCTTTGTTGATAATATCACCAATAGAACTATTGAAGTTACTATGGGTCGTATTTATGATTATAAGGCAAAGTATTCTCATTACTTAGAATTGCGAAAAGACCGAAGATTACATCAACAAAAAGCGTATGATGAGCAACAAAAAATGATTGCAGATAATCAAGCGTTTATTGACCGATTTAAAGGAACATTTTCTAAAACTGACGCAGTTCAATCTCGTGTTAAAATGCTTGAAAAATTAGAAATCGTTCAAGTGGATGAAATTGATACTTCTGCTCTAAAATTAAAATTTCCACCTGCTGTAAGATCTGGAAATTATCCAGTAATTGTTAAAGATTTATGTAAAGCATACGGAGAAAAAGAAATTTTTAGAGATGCCAATATTGTTATTGAGCGTGGTCAAAAAGTTGCTTTCGTAGGTAAAAACGGAGAAGGAAAATCGACCATGATTAAAGCAATCATGAAGGAAATTGAAATCAATAGTGGATCGGTTGAAATTGGGCACAATGCACAAATTGGATATTTTGCTCAAAATCAAGCTTCCTTGTTAGACGAAAACGCGACCATTTTTTCTACTATTGATGATATTGCCGTTGGAGATATTCGTACTAAGATAAAAGATATTTTAGGTGCTTTTATGTTTCATGGAGATGATGTTACCAAGAAAGTGAAAGTGCTTTCAGGAGGAGAAAAAACCCGTTTAGCAATGATCAAATTATTGTTAGAGCCAGTTAATCTTTTGATTCTAGATGAGCCTTCTAACCATTTGGATATGAAGACTAAAGACATTATTAAAGATGCGCTAAGAGATTTTGACGGAACCTTGATTTTGGTTTCGCATGATAGAGATTTTCTTGATGGATTAGCCACCAAAGTATTTGAATTCGGTAATAAAAGAGTGAAGGAACATTTTGAGGATATTAAAGGATTCTTAGCTCATAAAAAAATGGGTTCCTTAAAAGAGATTGAAAAATAAATATGAATATTTCCCAATATACCAAAGAGTTTAAATACAATCTGCAGCTAGCTTATCCAGTGGTTTTGGGTATGCTTGGCCATACCTTAATTATGATTGTAGATAACATCATGGTGGGTAAATTGGGCTCTACAGAATTGGCGGCAGTCTCATTGGCAAACAGTATGATTTTTGTGGCTTTATCACTCGGAATAGGTTTTTCAACAGCGATAACGCCTATTGTAGGTGAAGCCGATGCAGAAAAGGATACCGGAAAAATTCGTTCTGCTTTTCATAATGGATTATTTCTTTGCGTTATCTTAGGTTTTCTACTTTTTGGTTTAGTTGTATTAGGTAAACCAATTATGGAAATGTTACACCAGCCTAAAGAAGTGATTGTTTTGGCCAAACCATTTCTAGATTGGGTTGGATTTTCATTAGTTCCATTAATAATTTATCAAGGATATAAGCAATTTGCTGATGGTTTATCCATGACCAAATATTCAATGTATGCCATAGTAATGGCGAATATTCTTCATGTTATTATTAACTATTGCTTGATTTATGGTATTTGGATTTTTCCAAAAATGGGTATTGTTGGTGCAGCATTGGGAACCGTAATTTCTAGGATTGCTATGGTTGTATTTATGCACATCATATTGTCTAGACAAGAGCAGTTAAAAACATATTTTCATAATTTTAGTTTTTCTGAAATCAAAAAAGAAACCATTAAAAAAATCATCAATTTAGGAGTTCCTTCCGCCTTGCAAATGTTATTTGAAGTAGTGCTTTTTACAGCTGCTATATGGCTTTGTGGAAACATTGGTAAATCAAGTCAGGCTGCCAATCAAATTGCATTGAGTTTGGCTTCCATGACCTTTATGTTTGCCATGGGATTGAGTGTGGTTTCCATGATTCGAGTGAGTAATCAAAAAGGATTGAATGACTATAAAAACTTGGTTGTTGTAGCGCGATCTATATTTTTATTAGTTATTTTAATCGAAATAGTTTTTGCTATTTTATTTATTGTTTTGCACAACATCGTCCCTTCATTATTTTTAGATATGAACGATACTAAGCAGTTATTAGATAATAAAGAAGTAGTTTTTATTGCTGCAAAATTACTTTTGGTTGCTGCTGTTTTTCAAATTTCTGATGGAATCCAAGTAGTTGTTTTAGGTGCTTTACGCGGATTACAAGATGTTAAAATCCCTATGTATATTACATTTATTGCTTATTGGGTAATTGGATTTCCTATTTCTTATTATTTAGGTGAGTTCACCGAATTAAAAGCAGTAGGAGTGTGGATCGGTTTGTTAGCAGGTTTATCAGCTGCAGCTTTATTTCTATACATTCGATTCCATTTAATTACCAAAAAACTTATAAAAGAAAATTCCTAGCTTTCCGTTTGTAACAATTAATCAAAAGCTTCGTATAACAATAAATTAAAACATTTTAAAATGATACTATTAATTATTATTGGGTTTATTTTGGTTATTGCTGGTTTTTCTTTGAAAGACAATGATAATCCATTAACTAAATTTTCTGGCAGCATTCGAATCATTGGTTTTTTGGTAATCGGACTAGGAATTTTATCCTCTATGTTCAAACAAATAGATGCGGGTAAAGTAGGAGTAAAATCCCTTTATGGAAATGTAAAACCTGATGTTTTAGAGAGTGGATTACATATAATTAATCCGTTATTGGATATTACCGTTTTTGATATTCAAACACAAAACTATACCATGTCTGCTATTCACAGTGAAGGTGCGCAAGAAGGTGATGATGCGATTAGAGTTTTGTCAAACGATGGTTTGGAAGTGGTAATTGACTTAACTGTTTTATACCGTGTTATTCCTAATGAAGCGCCAAAAATTCTTAAAGGCATTGGTGAAAATTATACGGATAAAATTGTCCGTCCAATTACAAGAACTCGTATTCGTGACAATGCAGTTTATTATGATGCCGTGGCATTATATTCTACCAAAAGAAATGAATTTCAACAGCGAATTTTTAAAACTATAGAAGACGACTTCAAAAAAAGAGGATTGGTTTTAGAGCAATTGTTGATTAGAAATATCAATTTACCAACTTCGGTTAAAACTACTATTGAAAGTAAAATTAACGCAGAGCAAGATGCTCAAAAAATGCAATTCGTACTTCAAAAAGAAAAACAAGAAGCTGAGCGAAAAAGAGTAGAAGCACAAGGTATAGCCGATTATCAAAGAATTATTTCTACTAATTTAACAGACAAACAATTACAATACGAACAAATTAAAGCCCAAAAAGAATTGGCCGCTTCCCCTAATACAAAAATTATTTTTATGGGAAAAAACAATGGTTCTGTAATTTTATCAGACAAGTAAAACTTTAAACTCCAAACCTAATAAATATGCAACTTCCTAAATTTGTAATAGCAGATAATTCCGATTTTCCTGAAGATATTTTTATCATTCATTTAGATTTTCCTCGATTCATTATTAACTTAAAAGATGACGAAGTAGAATTTCTAGAAGACCTAGAAGGTGAGGATGAAACCGAATTAGAATCCGAAATGGAGCATTTAATTACTCTTGCCGGTGAGTTTTATGATAAAGAAATGAAACTTTACGAAGAATAGTTTTTTATTTAGCGTAAGCTTTTAATAAATTCATAGCAGCTGCAAAAGGTGATATTTCATCATTTTGCACTGCTTTTTTATTTTCTTCTAAAAGCTTGATGATTTCTGGATGGTTGTAAAAATTGGATTGGAGTTGCTCGTTAATCGTTTCCAACATCCAATACTGATTTTGATCGTGTCTTTTTTGTTCAAAATAGTGGTTGGTTTGTACCAAGGTGTTGTATTCAGAAATGGTGTTCCAAACATCGGCAATTCCTTCTTTGGTATACGAACTACAGGTGGCGGCCGTTGGTATCCACCCCGATTTTTTTGCAGGGAATAAGTGCAAAGCTCGGTTGAATTCGGTTTTAGCTAACTTGGCTTTATTGATGTTATCACCGTCTGCTTTATTAATAACAATAGCATCTGCCATTTCCATAATTCCGCGTTTGATGCCCTGAAGTTCATCTCCAGCCCCCGATATTTTCAGAAGTAAAAAGAAATCTACCATGCTGTGAACGGCAGTTTCACTTTGTCCAACCCCAACCGTTTCAATAATAATGGTATCAAATCCTGCTGCTTCACAAAGTATTATGGTTTCACGCGTTTTTCTGGCAACTCCTCCAAGAGTTTCCCCAGAGGCGCTTGGTCTTATGTATGCATTTTCATCTTTAACCAATTCTTCCATACGGGTTTTATCTCCCAAAATACTTCCATGCGAAATGGTGCTACTCGGATCAACCGCCAATACGGCAACTTTTTTTCCAATTGAAGTCAGATGCTTGCCAAATGCTTCAATAAAGGTGCTTTTTCCAACTCCAGGTACCCCTGTAATTCCAATTCGAAACGAATTATTTGCATGAGGTAAACACGCCTGAATAATAGTGTTGGCCTTTTCGGTATGATCTGGATTGGTGCTTTCAACCAATGTAATTGCTCTACTTAAAGCCGTTTTGTCTTTAGCGAGAATACCATCTATCAATTCTTGAGCAGTAGGTTGGTTTCGGCGCAATTGCTGAATCACTTCAAGTGAAGAAGTGCTCACGCTTGGAACCGGATTTACTCCGTCTACCTCTGTTAATGCCGATTTTTTAGAGTTTGGTTTCAAATTATTGAATTTCTAAATACAAATTTACATAAAAAAATAGCCCAATAATCAATATTCCAATCTCAATTAGTAATTATTAATTGTCTATTGTCAATTATTTATTATTTTTACTAATCAAATTTACAACATGCAAATTAACGCCGAAATACTTCAAAAACTAGCCAACATTGTTGGTGATGCCTATATTTTCACCGATCAAGAAACCCGTAATCATTATGGTCACGATGAAACTGAAAATTATGTTTTTCCACCTAGCGTGGTTGTAAAACCAGCTAATGCAAAAGAAATTTCTGAAATATTAAAAATAGCAAACGATTATAAAATTCCAACTACTCCAATTGGTGCAAGAACAGGGTTAAGTGGGGGTGCATTGAGTATTTATGAGGGCATCGGACTTTCAATGGAGCGATTGAATAAAATCATTGAAATTGATGAGCAAAACTTACAAGTATTAGTTGAACCTGCAGTAATTACTCAGGTATTGCGTGAAGCCGTTGCCGAAAAAGGGTTGTTTTACCCAGTTGATCCAAGCAGTCAAGGTAGTTGTTGGATAGGAGGGAATGTGGCAGAAAATTCTGGTGGTGCTCGTGCCGTAAAGTATGGTGTTACTAAAGATTATGTGCTGAATTTGGAAGTGGTTTTACCAAATGGGGAAATCATTTGGACCGGAGCCAATACTTTAAAAAATTCTACAGGATATAATTTAACGCAATTGATGGTGGGTAGCGAAGGAACTCTTGGTATAATTACTAAGATTGTATTGAAGTTACTTCCACAAAACACTCACAATGTTTTAATGCTTGTCCCTTTTTATCATGCTAGTCAAGCATGTGAAGCAGTTTCGGCAATCTTTAGAGCCGGAATTATCCCAAGTGCATTGGAATTCATGGAGCGTGATGCGATTGATTGGACTTTAAAATTTGTTGACGGATTAAATGTTCAAGTAAAAGAAGATGTGCAAGCCCATCTGCTGATTGAAGTTGATGGTAATTACCCTGAAATTTTAATGCTTGAAGCAGAAAAAATAATGGGAGTAGTAGAGGAGTTTGAAATTGACGAAGTGCTATTTGCAGATACCGAAGATCAAAAAAATGCATTATGGAAAATGCGTCGTTCGGTTGCAGAGGCTGTAAAAGCAAATTCTATTTATAAAGAAGAAGACACCGTGGTGCCCAGATATGTTTTACCCGAATTATTACAAGGTATTAAAAATATTGGTAAGAAATACGGATTTCAATCCGTTTGTTATGGACATGCTGGCGATGGTAACCTACATGTGAATATCATTCGAGGTACATTAAGTGAAACCGATTGGAAAATAGAAGTTCCTAAAGGAATTAGAGAGATTTTTGAATTAACGGTTTCTTTAAAAGGAACACTCTCAGGAGAGCACGGAATAGGTTATGTACAGAAAAACTTTATGGATATTGCATTTTCTAAAACGCATTTAGAATTAATGGAACGCATTAAATATGTTTTTGATCCTAATAATATACTAAATCCAGGTAAGATTTTCCCAGATAGTTTGTAATTAATTTCTAATTGTCATTCTTAATTTTTCCATTCTTTCTTTGCGATCGTCAATGTACTTTTTGTACTTTATTTTTTGATCCGCATTGAGAAAGGTGTTTATTGTTCTATCTGTTTTTTCATTTATTGCATTCATTTCTTTAATTTTATCTTCGTCTGAAGATTCAGACTTAGAAACTGCAAAAATGCTTTTTGAACTTGCTTCTATTTCTTTTTTTATTACAATCATTTGAAGAGCGTCAAGATTAAGTTCTTTTGCAATTTTTTCAATGCTTTTTGCTAAGTTTTCTTCTCTTTCTTTGTCTAAGTCTTCTGAACTTTTATTTCTTCCGTAATTATTTGTATTTTGAATACTTTGTTGGTTTTGCATTTGATTCATTCCTCCGCCCATCATACCACCGTTCATACCGCCAAATTGAGCCATTCCTGAATTAAATCCAAAAAAAAGTAAAAATAATAATAGGGTTATTTTTATTGTTTTCATAATATATTTAATTATAAATTAGGTTCACCATATAAATCATATTCTGTAGCATCAATAATTTTGATTGAAACAAAATCTCCAGTTTTTAAATAAAATTTAGAAGCATCAATTAATACTTCATTGTCTACATCGGGGCTGTCAAACTCAGTTCTTCCTATAAAATAGGTTCCTTCTTTGCGGTCAATAACACATTTATAAGTTTTTCCTATTTTCTCTTGATTTAAATCCCAAGAAATTTGCGATTGTAAATCCATAATCTCGGCAGCACGCGCTTTCTTTACATCTTCAGAAACATCATCTTCAAGAACATAAGCGCCTGTATTTTCTTCATGCGAATAGGTAAAACAACCCAAGCGTTCAAACTTCATTTCCTGAACCCAGTCGCGCATAATTTCAAAATCTTCTTGTGTTTCGCCAGGATAACCCACAATTAAGGTTGTTCTTATCGTTATTCCAGGAACTGCTTTTCTAAATTCTTGAAGCAATTTAGTTGTTTTTTCTTTTGTAGTTCCGCGTTTCATCGATTTCAAGATACTATCTGAAATGTGTTGCAACGGAATATCAATATAGTTACAAATCTTTGGTTCGTTACGCATCAATTCCAATACATCCATTGGGAAACCAGTTGGGAAGGCGTAATGCAAACGAATCCACTCAATCCCTTCAACTTTTACTAGGTTTTCTAGTAATTCTGCAAGATTTCGTTTTTTATATATATCCAAACCATAATAAGTCAAATCTTGAGCAATAAGAATCAATTCTTTTACACCATTTTTAGCCAAACCTTCAGCTTCTTTAACCAATTTTTCAATGGGTTGCGAAACATGTTTACCACGCATTAACGGAATTGCACAAAAACTACAAGGACGATCACAGCCTTCGGCAATTTTTAAATAAGCATAATTTTTTGGAGTTGTAGTCAATCGTTCTCCAAGCAATTCATGTTTGTAATCAGCGCCAAGTGCTTTTAATAAAAGCGGTAATTCGGTAGTTCCAAAATATTGGTCTACATTCGGAATTTCTTTTTCTAAATCAGGTCTATATCGTTCAGATAAACAGCCGGTAACAAAAACTTTATCTACAATCCCATTCTTCTTTTTATCGGCATATTCTAATATAGTATTTACCGATTCTGCTTTAGCATTATCAATAAAACCACAGGTGTTTATCACCACAATATTACCTTCTTGCTCGTGCACCACCTCTTTACCACTTGCCTTTAATTGCCCCATTAACACTTCACTGTCGTAAGTGTTTTTAGAACATCCAAGTGTAATCACATTGATTTTATTTTTCTTTACCGATTTGGTTCTCATACCTAATTTTAATTGGGTAACAAAATTACAGTATTTATTTTAAGGAGCGAAACTTTAGGGTATTTTTGGTTTCATTTTTCCCGCTTTCGCTTTTAGTCTCGTTCCGTTCCTCCTCGAGAGCTATCAGCTCAATCGGGGCTAGGCATTATTCATTGTGCATAAAAAAAACCATCCGAAGAACGAATGGTTTTAAATATAAAATTTATTTATTACAATTCAAATAAAAGTGTCACGCTAATGGTATTGTTTACAGCATTAATTCTTGCTGCATCGGTTAATCCTTGAGAGAAAAATTGTTGATTGTAATCGCGTTTAGCATAAGCATAAGCTACATCCAATTTAGCACTTCCAAAGTTATAACCAAAACCGGCTGAATATCCAGTTAAATCTCCAATAGTTGTTTTGTTTTTAAATGGACTTTGTTCCCAACGGTAACCTCCACGAAGGCTCACTTTCTTTATTTTGTATTCTCCACCAATTCTAACTTCACTCGAAGTGGTTAATTCATTAGACATAATTGTATTGGTAGAAGAAAAATCTTGTTTAGGTCTGTATGTGGTATTTGCATAATTTTTTGAGGCAATATCAAAACTTATTAATCCTCTTTTTCCAAAAATATATGCAAAACTACTAGTTAATTTACTTGGAGTTTGTAAATTGTATGGAACAAAAACCATTGTGGTATTGGGGTCGGTCACTACTGTAGAATATTGATTAACATTTGGTGTTGCACTTAAGCCATAACCAGATGTAGAAATTCTTTGGTTTAATTCATCAGTTAAGCGATACCAAGTTGGGGATTCGTAAGAAATACCAACTCGCAATTCTTTCATCGGTTTAAATATTGTTCCAATTTGAAACGAAAATCCGCTACCATAAGTGTATAAATCATTATTAAATCGAACCGCATCAACAGTTGATCCTGTTGGGTACTTTGGATTATTGTTCGATTCAAAAAAACTACTAGATTGACGGTAGTCTAAAAAATGGGAATTTAAGTTTAATCCAAAAAGCCATTTATCAGTATATTGCCCAGCAAAGTTAAAAGTAGCTTTACCGTTGTATCCATTTGAATGAATTCTATTTTCTTGGTAGTAATTACCTCCAGTAGCAATATTAGTGTAATAAGTGGTATTGTTGCCAGTATTCGCATTAGGATCAATAATATATGAATTGTAGCCTAAATAAGCTTGCTGTTCGTTAAAATACAATTCATCATAATAGTAATTAGAGCCATCAATATTTGCTAACGGCACTCCATTAGCATAACTTAAAAAATAGTTGCCTACTGAATTAATTGGATTTGTTCCAGCCGAAAATATATTATTATCTAAGTTTTTTGCATTTTCATAATTTATTGAAAATGCAAATTTTCTCCAATCGCTTTTTTTATCTTGATTAATGAATGTAAAAACTGCACCAGCTTGATTAATATCTAATGAGTTTTTATTATTTGAGGTAGTTTTCCCAAAATAATTCGATTCATTACAGGTGTTAAAGTTGGATAAGGTTACACCAACCTGATTGTTAGCAAATATTAACGATCCTGCAGGATTAACATTTAAAGAAGAAAAATCTCCACCAACAGCTCCAAATGCTCCTCCCATTGCTTTAAATCGTGCGGTACCATTTAGATCTGTTTGAGCAAATCGAATCGCATCATAAATGTCTTGAGCATAAATTGAATTAAGTGCTGTGCTAAATAATATAATTGCAATTAATTTTTTCATTTGTAGTTTAATTTTTTAAAATCAATAATTATCTTCTTCCTCCGCCGCCGCCTGATCTTCCACCACCAAAACCACCGCCTCCTGAAGAGCTAGGAGAAGAGTAGGAAGGAGAAGGAGAAGGAGAATAGGATCTCGTGCCAGAGTTTGTTGATGATGGTGTATAATTTCGGATTGTATTGTTATTGTTATAATTTGATCTAGTTGTATTGTTATTGTTGTAATTAGTTCTTGGAGGATTATTAGATCTAATATTATTGTTTGAATTATAATTCGATCTTGTAGAAGGTGTGTTGTAGTCTCTAGAACCAAATACTCTAGTATTTCTTCCTCCGTTTGATATATTTCCTCTTCCTCCAGAGGCATTCCCTGGATAATTACTACCTAAACGATTAGTATTTCTTCTTCCTCCAGAATAAGCGTAATTATAACCTAAATTACCATTGTTCCAACCCAAGCCCCAATTAGGTCCGTACCAGTTGTTCCAGCCCCAACCCCAATTAGGTCCGTACCAGTTGTTCCAGCCCCAACCCCAATTATTTCCATACCAACCATTATTCCAACCCCAATTATTCCAACCCCAATTATTTCCATACCAACCATTATTCCAACCCCAATTGTTCCAACCCCAATTATTTCCATACCAACCATTATTCCAACCCCAATTATTCCAACCCCCGTTATCATATACATTAATTGTAATATTGTCTGAGCTATTTGAACCCCAACCAGCATAATTTGAATTAGTAACTACTTCGGGCTGTTTTTGAACCGAATCTTGCGCAGAAGAATAGTTATCCACATTTGTAAAAACCTCATTGTCCTTACTTAAATTACTAAAGTACTCTTTATAATAACCACTATTGTTGGATTCGACTTCTCTTGGTTTTTGATTGTCGCTAGATCCATATACGCCGTCATTATCATAATAGGACGTGTTTTGATAGGAACCACATGAAGTTGCTAACAAAGTTAATATCCCAGAAAGCATTAAAATTGAGATATTTGTGCGAGAAAAATAAAATGTTTTCATAAGTATAGCGTTTTTATTGTTGTTCATTACAAAAATAGTTAGTTTTGCGGAACTATTTAGTTAAAATAAGTTAAACAATTTTTGTGCCAAACTAATTCTCATGAGTAAGAACTTAACAAAGCGATCGGAAGACTATTCCAAATGGTATAATGAACTTGTGGTTAAAGCAGATTTAGCCGAAAACTCTGGTGTTAGAGGATGTATGGTTATCAAGCCCTACGGCTATGCTATTTGGGAAAAAATGCAAGCAGAACTAGATCGAATGTTTAAAGAAACCGGACATAGTAATGCCTATTTTCCATTGTTTGTACCTAAAAGCATGTTTGAAGCAGAAGAAAAAAATGCAGAAGGTTTTGCTAAAGAGTGCGCTATTGTTACCCATTATAGATTAAAAAATGACGAGGATCGACCTGGAAAATTAATGGTGGATCCAAATGCGAAGTTAGAAGAGGAGCTTATTGTTCGACCTACAAGTGAGGCAATCATTTGGTCAACTTATAAAGGATGGGTCCAATCCTATAGAGATTTACCTTTATTGATTAATCAATGGGCAAATGTGGTGCGATGGGAAATGAGAACTAGATTGTTCTTGCGTACTGCTGAATTTTTATGGCAAGAAGGCCATACTGCCCACGCAACAAGATCGGAAGCTATCGAAGAATCAGAAAAAATGATGAATGTCTATGCTGATTTTGCTCAAAATTTTATGGCTATCCCAGTTGTAAAAGGAATAAAAACAGAAACGGAACGATTTGCTGGTGCCGAAGAGACTTATTGTATTGAAGCATTAATGCAGGATGGAAAAGCATTACAAGCTGGAACTTCTCATTTCTTAGGTCAGAATTTTGCTAAAGCATTTGATGTGAAGTTCGCTAATGCCGAAGGTAAACAAGAATATGTATGGGGAACTTCTTGGGGGGTTTCAACAAGATTAATGGGTGCATTAGTTATGACACATTCTGACGATAATGGTTTGGTGTTGCCTCCAAATTTAGCTCCAATTCAAGTTGTAATAGTTCCTATCTTTAAAACAGATGAAGAGTTTGATCAAATTTCTAATGTTGTTACTGACCTAATGACTGAATTTAAGAAATTAAATATTTCTGTTAAGTTTGATAATAGAACTACACAAAAACCTGGATTTAAATTTGCAGAGTGGGAATTAAAAGGAGTGCCTGTTCGTATTGCGGTTGGTCCAAAAGATATAGAAAACGGCACATATGAAGTAGCTAGAAGAGATAATCTAACAAAAGAAATGGTTTCAAAAGACACTGTGGTTACCTATATAAGAGAATTGTTGGAGGAAATCCAAAATACTTTGTTTCAAAATGCAATAGATTATCGAACCAATCATATAACTGAAGTAAATTCATTTGAAGAGTTTCAATCAGTATTAGAAAACAAAGGCGGATTTATTTCTGCGCATTGGGATGGAACTGCAGAAACGGAAGAAAAAATTAAGGATTTAACCAAAGCAACCATTCGTTGTATTCCATTTGACAGGAAAGAAGAAGAAGGGAAATGTATTTTTTCTGGAGGCAAATCAACTGGTAGAGTGCTATTTGCAAAGGCATACTAAAAAAAAT
>CAMCBB010000046.1 GCA_945872875.1 Flavobacterium psychrophilum | reverse complement strand
CCCGTTGCGCCTATAAATCCGGCTGCATGGCATTCATCTACCATCACTAAAGCGTCATATTTATCGGCCAAATCACAAATTTTATCCAGCGGAGCTACAATCCCGTCCATAGAGAAAACCCCGTCAGTAACAATTAACTTAAACCGATGACCTGCTTGTGTTGCATTAATTAATTGCTTTTCTAAATCTTCCATATTGGAATTTTCGTATCTAAATCGAGCAGCTTTACACAAACGTACCCCATCAATAATTGAAGCGTGATTTAAACTATCGGAAATTATGCAATCTTCTTCGCCTAATAAAGGTTCAAAAACCCCTCCGTTAGCGTCAAAAGCGGCTGCGTATAATATGGTGTCTTCGGTTCCGTAGAATTCGGCAATCTTTTTTTCTAAAGTTTTATGAATGTCCTGCGTTCCGCAAATGAATCGCACCGACGACATTCCGAAACCGTGCGAATCTAAAGCATCTTTAGCTGCCTGAATTACTTCGGGATGCGAAGACAGCCCTAAATAATTATTAGCACAAAAATTTAAAACCGTTTTTCCATTAACCGTTATTTCTGCCCCTTGAGTAGAAGTGATGATGCGCTCTCTTTTAAAAATACCATTTTGCTCAATGGTGTTTAACTCATTTTGTAAGTGTTGTTGGATTTTTCCGTACATATTTTGGTATAGTTTGTTTATTCGTTTTAAAATTAATTGAGGTTACAAATTTACAATATTGCTATTTTCTCCAATATAAATAAGTGCTTTTTTGACTACTTTATAACCGATTTCTTCAATGACTTTTTGATAATTTTCTAATTGCGCTTGGTGTTTCGGCAAATGGGATCCCGTTTTATAATCCAATAAATAAATTTCATTGGAGCTGTTAAGCACCATTCGGTCGGGTTTTACTATACTTCCTCCTTTTTGTATAATAGTTTTTTCGTTTAACACTTGAACCTCATCCGCAAAGAAATCAACCAAATCGGGGTGTGTCACAATTTCGTGAATGGTTTTGGCCACTTCCTCTTTTTGCGTAGGCACAATTAATCCATTTTCAATGGATTTTGTAATGGCCGAATCGACATCATTTTTGGTTTTAATAAATGATAGAATTTCATGTATGGTATTTCCGTATTCTATAGCATTTTGCTGCTTAGTATTCCACATGATGCTTTCGCGTTGCGCTATTTTGATACTTCTAGGATCCAATGTTTCAAGCACTTGCGGAATTGGCAACAACTCTTTTGCTTCCTCTTTTCCTTTAGATAGTTTTTTAGGCTGCCCAAATTCATACACCAATTTGTTTTCGTCAAATCCTTTATCTTGCAAAAACCCAATAAAATAAGAAGATAAATTACTTGGTAATGTGCCATCTTTTTTAATATTTATTGCCGAAATAACATGTAATTGCTCTTCGGCACGAGTTAAAGAAACATAAAGCACATTAATAATATCTAAGATGTCTTCTTGCTTTTTCTGTTTGTATATTTGAGAAGCATCTGCACCATAACTTTCCACTTTGCTGCTTTTATCTACTAATGCTTTTGAAATTCCAATTTCATTTTCATCGGCATTAAGCCAAATTTTTTCTTTTGGAGCACGACTAAAATCTTGCTCTGCAAAAGGTAAAATTACCACCGGAAACTCCAATCCCTTCGATTTATGAATGGTCATAATTCGAACGGCATCATTTCCCTCTGGCGAAGGTATACTCAATTTATCTCCGTTGTTATTCCAATATGATAGAAAATCGGAAATTCCGGCTTGATTTTTTAAGTCTCTTTCCAATACAATATCCAAGAAATACTGAATGTAAGCGTTGCGTTTTGCAACCGGAATCACTTTAGAAATAATAATTTCTGTGGATTCATAAAGTGATTTTTTTCTACAAACTTCAAATGAAAAATTCAAATCAAATTGCTGCAACCAATCTTGAAATTCCTTTTCTTTTTTTAATGAAATACCTTCCGTAATAAAATCAGAAATTGGTATATTATGTTGGTGATTTACCGCCAAATAATATAAAAATTGCGCTTTCGATTCTTGATCGTTACTGTTTTTTAAATAGCGTAAGAAATTTATTACACATTGCACTTCCGAGGAAGCCCCAATTAAGATACTTTCGGAGGATAAAACGGATACCCCTTTCTCTGTTAAATAATTTGCAATTGCTGTCCCTTGATTTTTTTTGCGGGTTAGAATTACAATATCTTTATTTTTAAATCCGTTCTTTTTTATTTCTTCAATTTTAGTTAAAGTCGCCTTGAGATACATTTGAAATTTGTCCGAATTTTCTTCGTCTTCCTCATCTTCGTCTACTTTAGGTAAAAAAGAAATCGAAACCAATCCGCCTTTTTTATGGTTCTCCTTTTGATGGCTGTGATTTTCATATAAATCTTTATAGTCTTTGTTTTCAAATTCACCCGACAAATAGTTAAAGAACTTATTATTGAAATCAATCACTTCAGAATAACTTCTATAATTAGTATCCAAACTAAATGGTTTCCAATCTGGATTTACAAAAGGATTTGCACCTTTTGCCAATTCAATAAATTGCTCTGCTTTTCCACCACGCCATCTGTAAATGGATTGTTTTGGATCTCCAACCACTAGCAACGATCCTCTTTCGCCCTGCATGTCTTCACTCGACAATGCATTATCTATTAACGGAATCAAATTTTGCCATTGCATTTCGGAAGTATCCTGAAATTCATCTATGAAAAAATGACGGTAGCGTTCTCCTAATCGTTCGTAAATAAATGGTGCCGGTTGGTTTTGAATTTGATCGTTTATTAATTTATTAAATTCAGATATCGAAAGTAAATTTTGCTCTTTTTGAATTTTTGCTAATTCATTATTCACTGTATTCAATAAAGAAAGCGGAGTAATATTCTTTAGGAAGGCTTCATAAAAATTCCGACTCTCAAATTTGATGTAAATTGCTTCAAGAACAACTAACAAATCAGGGATAATCCCCTCAATAATAGCGGCATCTTTCGCGGTTTTATTGATTTTTATGTCTTCTGGTTCGCGATATGTTTTGTTGTCTGGTTTAAATTTTCGGTTTTGGATGCTTTCAATATGCTTTGGTAAATATCCTCCCGAAAATGATTTTACATCAATCCCTTTTTCATTAATCAATCGCATGGCCAGATCAGCCATTTCAACTGTTTCATCTTCAATTTCTTTGGAAAGCGCTTGTAATTTCTTTTTTATTTCTACAAATTCAGAAATGGATTTATCATTAAAATGCTTGATTTCTTCCCGATTATTTTCATCCAAAATCAACCTTCCCGTATCCATAATTTCCCGTGAAACATCCCACGATTTATCCTCATCGGTTTTTTGCATGGTGAATTCAACCAACAAATTAGTTAGCGTTTCATCTTCTCCGGCCTGGGCAATTAAAGCATCAATTGCTTCAGTCAGCAAGTTTTCGGTATCCAAAGAAACTTCAAAAGTGATGGGCAAATTTAAATCGTGTGCAAAAGTTCGAATTACACGATGCGTAAATTTATCAATGGTAGAAATATCAAAAGCCGCATAATTATGAATCAAATTTTTAATAATGCTTTTCGCCTTTAACTGAATGTCTTGCAAACTCATACTGGTTTCGGCATTGATAACTTGCATTAATTCAAAAGCTTTATCCGAGGGTTTGTCTTTCGTAAATTCGGTCAAACTCTCCACTACCCTGCTTTTCATTTCATGCACCGCTTTATTAGTAAAAGTAATGGCAAGAATGGATCGATAGGCATCTGGTTTTTTAGATAACAGGATAATTTTAAGGTATTCTTTTACCAAAGTATAGGTTTTTCCAGAACCTGCCGAAGCATCATATAAAGAAAAAGCGGGTTTGTTTTGGGTCATATATTACGCAGATCGGTTTTGAAAATTTATTTGATAAAAGTAAACCAATTTTAATTATTTGTTAATTGATAAATAGAATTTCTGTTTTAGAAGTTAAATGTATAAATTTGAAATCAATTTTAGTATTAACATATAATAAATAAATTATGGCATTTGAATTACCACAATTACCTTACGCTTACGATGCGTTGGAACCACATATTGATGCACGCACAATGGAAATTCACCATTCAAAACATCATAATGCATACACGACCAACTTAAATGCTGCCATTGCAGGAACCGATTTAGAAGGAAAAACTATCGAAGAAATCCTTAAAAATTTGGATATGACTAAAGCAGCCATTCGAAATAATGGTGGTGGATTTTACAATCACAATTTGTTTTGGACTGTAATGTCTCCAAATGGTGGTGGATTGCCAACCGGCGAATTACTTGCAGCAATTGAAAAAGATTTTGGTTCATTTGACGAATTTAAAGCAGCATTTGCTAAAGCGGGAGCTACACAATTTGGTTCAGGTTGGGCTTGGCTTTGTGTTAAAGACGGAAAACTAGAAGTTTGCGGAACACCTAATCAAGACAACACATTAATGCCTGGTGTAGGTTGCGGCGGATTTCCAATTCTTGCAATGGACGTTTGGGAACATGCGTATTACTTAAACTATCAAAACCGTCGTCCTGATTATATTGAAGCGTTTTTTAATGTAATTAATTGGGCAGAAGTTTCAAAAAGATTCGAATCGGCTAAATAAGAATTAGTCCTTATTTCTTATAAAAAAATCCCAATTGCTGATTGGGATTTTTTTATGATATTACTTTAAATTTTCTAACATTACCTCGGTCATCGAGTCCATTTCATATTCATGTTTCCAACCCCAATCTTCTCTTGCGGCAGAATCATCAATTGAAGCGGGCCAGCTATCCGCAATTTTTTGTCTAAAATCGGGTTTGTAGGAAATTGTAAAATTCGGAATGTGTTTTTTGATTTCTTCAGCAATCTTTGCTGGCGTAAAACTAATCCCTGCCAAATTATAAGACGACCTAATTTTTACAGCATCTTTATCGGCTTGCATAATTTCTACAGTGGCTCTAATGGCATCGTCCATATACATCATGGGCAATTTCGTTTCCTCCGAAAGAAAGCACTCAAACTTCCCTTTCTTCAATGCTTTATGGTAAATATCTACCGCATAATCGGTGGTTCCCCCACCTGGCTCCGTTGTCCAACTGATTAAACCTGGATACCGAATGCTTCGCACATCCACTCCATATTGGTGGTGGTAATATTCGCACCAGCGCTCTCCGGTTTGTTTACTTATTCCGTAAACCGTTGTTGGCTCCATGATGGTATATTGTGGCGTGTTTTCTCTTGGAGTTGTTGGTCCAAAAACGGCAATACTCGAAGGCCAAAATATTTTTTTGATTTTTTTAGCTTTCGCCAAATTCAAGACATGAAACAACGAATTCATATTTAAGTCCCATGCAAAGGCAGGGTTTTTTTCGGCTGTAGCCGATAATAAAGCCGCCATTAAATAGACATCCGTAATTTCATATTGCTCTACTAAATGTTCAATTTGATTGTAATCTAAGGCATTCACAACTTCAAAAATTCCGTTGTTTACGATATCATTATTTAGCTTTCTAATATCAGAAGCAATGACATTATCATTCCCATAAATGCTTCGCAGTTTTGTAGTTAACTCGGTTCCTATTTGACCGCAAGCACCTATAATTAATATTTTGGTAGACATAATTTGTTTGTTTGTGCTACAAATATAACGATTTCGTAAAGAAATTTGAAAACAATTCAGCCAACCTTGACGCTATTCAACATTTATCAAACCTTTCACAAAATCTCTAAAACAAAACTACTACTTTTGTATTTTTGTATTCTAATTCAAATTAGCGCCATGCCTTTTAAGAGCTTTTATTTTCTTTTGATACTCCTATTGCTTGTTTCTTGTCAAAACAACAACAAGGAATTAATTGTGGAGCAACAAAAAGAAGCTGAAAAAAGAGAAGTCATCTTTAACATTATAGATCGTGGATGGGTATTTGATATTTCTCCAATTGAAGCTACTACGCAATCAAAAATAAATAACTGGGTAGAATGGCGCAACTTTCTTACTGAAATCAATCAGAAGCCAAAAAGCACCATTGGCGCCTTTCAAAAAAAGGCAGCAGTTTTGTCTAAAAAAGCAATGGATTTGCAAATGAATATCCCCTTTGAATTTGACAACCAACAAATAAAAAGTAGGATTTCGGTAATTATAACCAAAGTAAAAAGTTTGGATTTATACATTCATTTGCGTCAAATTCCGGAGCAAAAAGTTATAAAATTAGTGAATGAGCTCAATACAGAAATTGACTACTTCCAATTGCAAATGGAAGAAATTGTAAAGCGTAGTGAGATTCCAATGGAAGAAGGCGAGCAAGACCTCATCAAAATGAAAGATACTACTAGAGCCATTCCAAACTAAATTTCAAAAATCACCCTCTTGAATAAAAGTAGTTTTACTTCGGTTTATCAAAATTCAAACAAAGTTCAGCAGTTAGCCAACGCAATCCAACAACGCGATTGCAAAGTTAATGCAAAAGGCTTATTGGGTTCAGCCTTGTCTTTGGTAATTGAAGCTACTTTTGAAAAAGCAGAGTTGCCCTTCCTTTTATTATTTAACGACAAAGAAGAAGCTGCTTATTACCTCAACGATTTAGAGCAGTTATTAAACGACCAAGATGTTTTATTTTATCCGGGTTCATACCGCCGTCCCTACCAAATTGACGAAACCGATAACGCCAATATTTTGCTTCGATCGGAGGTTTTAAATAGAATAAATTCTCGCAAAAAACCAGCCATAATTGTTTCCTACTCCGAAGCCATTTTTGAAAAAGTAGTTACCAAAAAGGAACTTGAAAAAAATACGTTCAAGATTTCGGTAAACGATAAATTGGCGATTGATTTTATCAACGAAGTACTTTTTGAATACAATTTTAAAAGAGTGGACTTTGTAACCGAACCCGGAGAATTCTCGGTTCGTGGAGGAATTGTAGATGTATTTTCATTCTCTAATGACAATCCGTATCGAATAGAATTTTTTGGAAACGAAGTAGATTCCATTCGGAGTTTTGATGTAGAAACCCAACTTTCAATTGAAAAATTAAAGAAGGTTTCCATCATTCCAAACATGGAAAATAAATTTTTTGAAGAAAACCGTGAGAGTTTCCTTGATTATATTTCCGAAAAAACGGTACTTTTTATTCAGAATACCGATTTCACCGGTCAACAATTAGACAAATATTTCGATAAAGCAACCGAAGCTTTTTCAAAATTAGACACCACCGTAAACCGACTAGTTCCAGAAGAATTATTTGTTAATCAAAAGCAATTTCTAAAAAAAGCGCTTCATTTTTCGGTAGTCGAATTAAGCAATACACCCGCTTTTTCTATAGATAAAACGGTGGAATTTCATATCCAACCGCAACCCTCTTTCAACAAGCAATTTGATTTATTACTAAATAATTTAAGCGACAACAATTTAAATGGAATTAAGAATTATTTATTCTGCTCCAATGAAAGTCAGGCGAATCGTTTTCATGATATTTTTGAAGATATCGATGAAGAAAATCACGAAAGCATCCGCAAGCAATACCAAACTGTAGTTTTTCCGCTTTATCAAGGTTTTATTGACGAAGAACATCAAATTGCCTATTATACCGACCACCAAATATTTGAACGCTATCACAAATTTAGCATCAAAAACGGTTATTCTAAAAAACAAACCATCACGCTAAAAGAACTGAATTTACTAACCGTTGGAGATTATGTAACCCACATTGACCACGGAATTGGAAAATTTGGTGGCTTACAGAAAATTCAGGTGGAAGGCAAAACCCAAGAAGCCATAAAACTGGTTTATGCCGATAATGATATTGTGTATGTAAGCATTCATTCGCTGCATAAAATATCCAAATACAATGGAAAAGATGGTGCTCCACCAAAAATTTATAAGCTAGGTTCAAATGCTTGGAAGGCATTAAAACAAAAAACCAAAGCGCGTGTTAAGCATATTGCATTCAATTTAATTCATTTGTACGCCAAGCGAAGATTGGAAAAAGGATTTGCTTGCGCAACGGATAGTTACCTGCAAAAAGAGCTTGAAAGTTCGTTTATATATGAGGACACTCCCGATCAAATTACTGCAACATCCGATGTAAAATTGGATATGGAAACCGATCGTCCAATGGACCGATTGGTGTGTGGTGATGTTGGTTTTGGAAAAACCGAAGTAGCTATTCGAGCAGCATTTAAAGCCGTTGATAACGGAAAACAAGTAGCCGTTTTAGTGCCCACAACTATTTTGGCCTACCAACATTTTCGTACATTTTCGGAACGACTAAAAGACATGCCAGTTACCATTGGGTATTTAAACCGATTTAGAACCGCGAAAGAAAAAACCCAAACCCTTAAAGAATTAGCCGAAGGAAAACTTGATATTATTATTGGAACGCACCAACTAGTCAACAATAATGTGCAATTCAAAGATTTGGGATTATTGATTATTGACGAGGAGCAGAAATTTGGAGTAAATGTAAAAGACAAACTCAAAACGATTTCTGCCAATGTGGATACTTTAACCTTAACTGCAACTCCGATTCCTAGAACTCTTCAGTTTTCATTGATGGCGGCAAGAGATTTGTCGGTAATAACTACGCCGCCACCCAATAGATATCCAATTGAAACGCATGTGGTTCGTTTTCAAGAAGAGTTAATTCGGGATGCGATTTCATATGAAATTCAGCGAAACGGACAAGTTTTCTTAATCAATAACCGCATTGAAAATATTAAAGAAGTTGCCGGAATGATTCAGCGTTTGGTTCCCGATGCCCGAGTTGGTATTGGCCACGGCCAATTGGACGGAAAGAAACTTGAAGAATTAATGTTGGCTTTTATGAATGGCGAATTTGATGTTTTGGTTGCCACCACGATTATTGAAAGCGGATTGGATGTGCCTAATGCCAATACGATTTTCATTAATAATGCCAATAATTTTGGATTGTCTGATTTGCATCAAATGCGGGGTCGTGTGGGACGAAGCAACAAGAAGGCGTTTTGCTATTTCATTACCCCAGCTTATTCGGCAATGACCGATGATGCCCGAAAACGAATTCAGGCATTGGAGCAATTTAGCGAATTGGGAAGCGGGATTAATATTGCGATGAAAGATTTAGAAATTCGTGGTGCCGGAGATTTATTGGGTGGCGAACAAAGTGGTTTTATCAATGATATCGGATTTGATACCTATCAAAAAATCATGAATGAGGCAATTGAAGAATTGAAAGAAAACGAATTCAAAGAATTATACCCCACCGAAAACAATATCGAAACCAAAGAATATGTCAAAGACTTACAAATTGACACCGATTTCGAATTGCTGTTTCCAGATGATTACATCAATAATATTACCGAGCGATTGAGTTTGTATAACGAACTGAGCGCAATAAAAGACGAAGAAGCATTACTTAAATACGAACAAAAACTAACCGATAGATTTGGCGCTTTGCCAAAAGAAGCGGTAGCCTTGCTAAATTCCATCCGCATAAAATGGAAAGCCACCAGCATTGGTATTGAAAAATTAGTTTTAAAACAAGGTAAAATGGTGGGCTATTTTGTGGGCGATCAACAAAGTGATTTTTACCAATCCAATCGTTTTATGAAAATGGTACAATTTGTACAACACAACAGCGCCCTTTGCAAAATGAAAGAAAAAGAAACCAAAAACGGCTTGCGTTTGTTATTGACTTTCGAAAATGTAAAGTCGATTAATAAGGCGTTGGAATTGATGGAGAAAATGTAGGTTTTATTAAAAATAATAAAATGCTTCTTCAATATGTTCCAGATTATATTCCGTTCCATCTTTGTGTATGGCAATAATATCAAAGCGCACTTCCACCTCTAAATCTTTAGCCAGCACATATTCGTTGACGGCTTTTACAAGCAGTTGGATTTTTTTGGGTTTTACAAAATCTTGGGGCAAACCAAAATCTATAGACGAGCGGGTTTTAACTTCTACAATGGCTAAGACACTGTCTTTTTGGGCGATAATATCTATTTCGGCTTTTTGAAATGTCCAGTTGGTTTCAAGAATTTCATAGCCCTTTTGCTGAAGAAATTCTATAGCTAGTGCTTCGCCCTGCTTGCCAAGTTCGTTGTGTTCGGCCATAATGATTGCTGATTGAAGATTAACGATTTTTGATTTTTTGATTGCTTCTTACTTCAGCAATCGTTAATCTTAATTCGTTAATCAAATGTTACTTTACTCTCTAAATCGTTTACCTCAAGGGTTACTTGTTTACCGAGAATTAGGGCGTGGTTATCGGCAGAATGTCCTGCCGGGAAATTATAAATTACTGGGATGTTATAGGTTTTGGTTACATCGTCTATGATTTCGAGGGCGTTTTTCCCCCAAGGGATTTCGTTGTCGTGCATTTTGGTCATACCACCAACAATGATGCCCTTCAAACTTTCTAGACATCCATTGCGTTTCAAGTTCATCATCATACGGTCGATGTGGTACAAATACTCGTCGAGGTCTTCCATAAAAAGGATTTTATCGGTGCAATCGATAGCTGAAGTAGAACCCAAAAGACTATACAAAATAGATAAATTTCCACCTACTAATTCGCCTTTGGCAGAGCCGTATCGGTTCATTGGCTCGCATGGAACGGTGTATGATAATGATTCGCCAAATAGTGCTTTGCGCAAACTTTCTTTGGCTTCTTCGGTTGCCTTCACGCTTACGGGCATAATCCCATGGATGGAGGCAAACCCTAAATTATTTAAATGGCTGTGCAAAACCGTTACATCACTAAAACCAACTACCCATTTTGGTGTCTGCTTGAATTTTGTAAAATCGAGTAAATCGATTATTCGTACCGTTCCATAACCTCCGCGAACGCACCATATTGCTTTAATATTGGGGTTGTCCATCATGGCTTGAAAATCGGCAGCTCGCTCTTGGTCGGTGCCTGCAAGTTGGTTGTTATCTAAACCGATCGTTTTTCCAATTACCACTTCTAAGCCCCAGTTGTGCAACCAACCAATAGCAGTTTGTAAGTTTTCTTCCACATTTTTACGAGCAGTAGCAACTATGGCAATGGTATCGCCTTTTTTTAAATAGGGAGGTATAATCATCTTTTTTTGTGCATGAAGGTTAGTAAAAACTAAAGAAATAAGAAAATAGAATAGGTATTTTTTCATTTTGATTATTGAAAAATCAAATACAAATATATAAATTAAGTTGTAATGAAATTAAAAGCCTAGCCCAGATTGAAACGGAAATCCTTTTCATTTTTTCTTCAAAAATGAAAAGATTGCAGTGTAAAGCTGGACCCAAGCTCCAAAAAAGCAAATTGGCTAAGCAAATTGATTCAGATTGCCACCTTACTCACAATGACAATAAATAATTGCTTATTTTTGCATTTTATATAGCGAATTATCATGTTAGAAAATCCAAAAAGATATACCATTACGGCTGCGTTGCCTTACACGAACGGGCCAATTCATATAGGGCATTTGGCGGGTGTTTATGTGCCGTCGGATATTTATGCGCGCTACTTGCGTTTGCAAGGTAGAGAGGTGCTTTTCGTTTGTGGAAGCGATGAACACGGTGTTGCCATTTCTATGAAGGCCAAAAAAGAGGGCATCACGCCGCAAGAAGTGATTGATAAATACGACGGAATTATCCGTAAATCGTTTATTGATTTTGGAATTTCATTTGATAATTATTCGCGTACCTCATCAAAAATTCACCACGATACCGCATCGGAATTTTTTAAAAAATTATACGACAACGGCGACTTCATTGAAGAAGTTACCGAGCAATTGTATGATGCAAAAGCCGATCAGTTTCTTGCCGATCGCTTTGTGATTGGGACTTGCCCAAAATGTAACAACGAAGAGGCTTATGGCGATCAATGTGAAAAATGTGGTTCAACCTTAAATGCCACCGATTTAATTAACCCGAAGTCGACCATTACAGGAGAAACTCCGATATTAAAATCGACTAAGCATTGGTTTTTACCTTTAGATCGATACCAAGATTTCTTGAAAGATTGGATTTTAGTTGGGCATGAAAAAGATTGGAAAAACAATGTTTTAGGTCAGGTGAAATCGTGGTTGGACGATGGTTTAAAACCTCGTGCGGTTACCCGCGATTTAGATTGGGGAATTGATGTTCCTGTGGCTGGTGCCGAAGGGAAAAAATTATATGTGTGGTTTGACGCGCCAATTGGCTATATCTCGGCTACCAAAGAATGGGCTGCTCGTGAAGGAAAAGCTTGGGAACCGTATTGGAAAGATGCCGAAACGAAATTAGTTCACTTTATTGGAAAAGACAATATTGTGTTTCATTGTATTATTTTTCCGGCGATGTTAAAAGCCGAAGGAAGTTATATTTTACCAGATAATGTGCCGGCAAATGAGTTTCTGAATTTGGAAGGAAACAAACTTTCAACTTCAAAAAACTGGGCCGTTTGGTTGCACGAATATTTATTAGATTTTCCTGATAAACAAGATTCGTTGCGCTATGCTTTAACAGCAAATGCACCTGAAAATAAAGATAATGATTTCACTTGGAAGGATTTTCAAGCGAGAAACAATAATGAATTGGCGGCTATTTTTGGAAATTTCATCAATCGCGTGGTGGTTTTAACCAATAAATATTACAACGGAATTGTTCCGCAACCAAATGAATTTAATGCAATTGACGAACAAACTTTAGCCGAATTAAAAGCCTATCCAGCAGTGATTTCAAGTTCTGTTGAGCGTTATCGCTTTAGAGAAGCGCAAGGCGAATTGATGAATGTGGCTCGTTTAGGGAATAAATATTTGGCTGATGAAGAGCCTTGGAAGATGGTGAAAACCGATCCCGATCGTGTGCAAACGCAAATGTATGTTGCCTTGCAAATTGCAGCAGCTTTACGCGTATTGTGTGAACCCTTCTTGCCGTTTACCGCTTGTAAATTATCAGGAATCCTTAATGTCATTCCGACGAAGGAATCTCACTTGGGTTGGAATGACATTTCTGAAAGAAGTGATTTACTTCCTGCAGGACACCAAATTGGAGAAGCGGAAATATTATTTTCCCAAATTGAAGATGCTGAAATTCAAAAACAATTAGACAAACTTGAAGCTACCAAAGTAGCCAATAAAGCAGAAAACGCCGTGATTGAACCACAAAAAGAAACCGCAACTTTCGATGATTTTTCAAAACTAGATTTGCGTGTCGGAACAATATTAGAAGCTGAAAAAATGGCAAAAGCCAACAAACTTTTAGTATTAAAAGTAGATACCGGAATTGATGTGAGAACTATAGTTTCTGGAATTGCTGAACATTTTTCACCTGAAGAAGTTATTGGAAAACGCGTTACGGTTTTAGTGAACTTGGCTCCAAGAGCCTTACGCGGAGTTGAAAGTCAAGGAATGATTTTGATGAGTAACAACGCCGAAGGAAAATTGGTTTTTGTAAATCCGGATGCAGACGGCGTAGCGAATGGTGCGTTAATTAGCTAATGAAGCAAAAACTAAATCTAGTTACCTGGAATAGAAAGGAGCATTTCTTGTTTTTTAAACAAATGGAAGAACCCTTTTTTGGA
>CAMCBB010000045.1 GCA_945872875.1 Flavobacterium psychrophilum | reverse complement strand
TTTATGATATAAAGGCATTTCTTTTTGTTTAAAGGTTTGAAAAAATAAAGTTGAATAATACAGACTTTAGTTTACACTCAAAAAGAAGTAGAACTCATTCCGGATTTCTCTTGATGAGGTATTTTAATAGAATAAGTAAATTGTCCCAATTTTTCATTCTTACAAATATCTAAAAAAAACAAAAAAATCCAAAAGTCTTTGATATGTAACTTTTGGATTTTTTGAATTTATATTATTCTTGATTATTTAGCTTAGCTTTATTTTTTCCGTAAATGAAATATATAAATACTCCAATTACTAACCATCCTAGAGACAATATTTGAGCATCAATACTTAGATTAATCATTAAATAGGTATTGATTAAAATTCCGCAAGTTGCAATAACTGGTAAGAAAGGTACTTTAAAAGGTCTATTTAATTCGGGCTGTTTTTTTCTTAAAATCCAAACTGCAATACAAACCATGGTAAATGCAAATAAGGTTCCAAAGCTGGTCATATCAGCTAATTTATTAATAGGAGTAAATGCAGCAACTACTGCGATAACAGCTCCAAGAATTAATAAATTAGTTTTAGGGGTTCCGCTTACACCATGAATTTTTGAAAATACGGGAGGAATTAAACCGTCTTTAGACATTCCTAAAAATATTCTTGACTGACCCATGATCATTACCATTAATACAGAAATTAATCCAACTGTAGCTGCTATGGTTACTACATAACCGGCCCAAGCTTGTCCTGCAATATCAAATGCATAAGCAACAGGCGCTTTAATAGCTTCTGGATATTTTCCTAGTGGGTTAAAATCATCGTAATTCATCATTCCAGTTAATACTAAAGACACTAAAATGTATAAGAAAGTACAAACTAATAATGAAGTGATGATCGCAAAAGGCACATCTTTTTTCGGGTTAATAGCTTCACCTGCTTGAGTTGAAACAGCATCAAATCCTACATAAGCAAAGAAAATTGCTGCAGCTCCAGATATTACTCCTTTTATTCCGTATGCTTCATGCGATTGTCCTGCTGCATCTACAATACTAGTAGCGTCTGGAATAAATGGATGCCAGTTGGCAGTATTAATAAAGAAAGCTCCAGCAATAATTACAAATAATACCGCAGATACTTTTAGCATTACAATTAAATTATTTGCTTTAGCAGCACTTTGAGTACCTTTAATTAATATTGAAATTACAAATATTACAATACAAAATGCCGGTAAATTCATAGAAAACCCTTCTCCAGTATAACTACCAGGATCATTAGTAAGCCAATCTGGAAGATTTAAACCAAACATTTTTAGTAGTTTGTTAAAGTATCCCGACCATGATACGGCTACTGTCATAGACCCCATAGCATATTCTAAAATTAACCCCCAACCTATTATCCATGCAAAAAGTTCTCCAATTGTTCCATAGGCATAGGCATAGGCTGAGCCTTCAACAGGCAAAATCGAAGCAAACTCAGAATAGCATAAAGCTGCAAAGACACAGGCAACACCTGCAATAATAAATGACAATGCTAAGGCAGGCCCTGCATGATAATAAGCTCCAGTTCCGGTAAGTACAAAAATTCCACCACCAATAATAGCGCCAATACCAATTGCAGTAAGACTCCATTTACCTAATACTCTTTTTAATTCACTTTTTTTCATATCTGCTTCAAAGGCAGAAACAGGCTTTACTCTCCAAATTGACATAGTGTAATTTTTATATTAATATGTTCAAATATACTTTTTTTGTTTAATATTTCTACGAAATTAGAAATTTTCTACTTTTAAAACCAAAAACCTGCATTAATTCCAATAAATCCTTTAGCTAATTCTGGAGACCAAGCGTATTTTATTTCAATTGGGCCAAGAACAGTTTCAAGGCTATATCCAAATGCATAACCGGTGTGTCTTGGTGTTGCAAGCCAATTACCAGTGCTGTATAATTTGTCTTCAGCATTAGCATAATTTGCTGAAAAATTTATGTGGTTTTTTTTATAAAATTCAAGATCAAATGTGGCGAGTATTTTAACATAACTATCAGCAGTAATACTTAAAAAATCATAACCATAAAAGGACTTGATATTATTTATTGGATTAAATCCAAATCCACCAAGAGAAAAGTCTAGAAAGTGGGTGCTGTTTTGTCCAAATGTAACCCCAGCTTCTGACTCAAATTTTAAATTAATTACTTTGTAAAATGTTCTAGTAATTCCAACTTGAGAACTAGCAATATTGTATCTATTAAATTTATTGGTGTAATTTGACGAAAGTAAATAGGATTGTAAGTTGCTGTTAAAATACCATCCTTTCTTAGGGAAAAACTTACTGTCTAAGGAGTCGTATTTTAAGTATCCAAAAATGCTGCCATAATTACTATTTTCAAAAACAGGATTGTTGTTTTCTAATGTATTTGATCCTATTTTTAAATATTTTAATTCTATACCAGCGCCTACTAAAAATTTTTCTGCAAAAATAGTTTGTAAATAAGCTGTATTTGTCCAATCAGAATAATCTATATTTAATGAATTGATTCCAAGTTGATTAATAATAGCTCCATTATTAAAGTCATTTGAAATATTTTTATTGAACTGCACAAAGGAAGATTTGAATCCAAAACTAAAATAAAAGCCATTGTCAACATAATAATCTAAATTGTATCTAAAATTATCCCCTAAACCTAGATCTAATGACATAACATCGTTTCTAAAAAAGGATTTTTTTTGTGTAATATTTATTAGAGCAGCGCTTTTAAATAGCCCATCATAATGAAGCCCAAATTTTAGAAAGGTACTAATGTTATTTTCTTTAATGTTTAATTCTAGTTCATCTCCCAAATTATATTCATTAAACTGGTAGCTAATTTTTGAAAAATTTCCTGTTGCATTAAGCGTATTTATTCCTTCTTTTATTTGATCGTAGCTAACCTTCATTCCTTCTTTAAAACCTAATTTTCCTATTACATAAGATCGAGTGTAGTCATTTAAATCATTAAAGACAACATTGGTAATAATAATGCATTTATTTTGGAGAGTATTAACTTGTAAAGGTTTATGGTTTTGTGATAAATTTTTTATTTTATCTAATACTTTTAATGCAGCCTCTTCTCCTTTATTAATTATTTCATTTTTTTTATCAAAAGAGATAACAGTATAATTTGAAATATCTGGTTTTATATAAATATCTGTATTAACTATTTTATCTTTCATCCCTTTCATTACTTGAAGATTAGAAATTTGAAGCAGTACTTGAGTTGCTTCATTCAAGGAATTTCGGTTTTTTAAATCGTCTTGTACATCAACTCCAATAATAATATCAGCACCCATTTTTCGAACCTCATCGATTGGGTAATTATTAGAAACGCCACCGTCAATTAATAATTTTCCGTTTATTTCAACTGGCGAAAAAAGGGATGGGAAAGCCGAACTGGCTAATAAAGCTTGGGGGAAACTTCCTTCCATTAGCACTTGTTGCTCACCGGTTTCAATATCGGTTGCTATGCATAAAAAAGGGATGGGCAATTTTCTAAAATCTCTAATATGGCGAACCGGATGTGTTAACTTATGCAATAAATTATAATTGTAAATCCCTTTTGATAAAGCCAAAGGAACACCAACACTTAATTTTTTAAATGGCAAGGTTACAGCATAGAGTTCGTCGTTGCGTTTTTCGTAAAAACTTTTATTTGCTCTTGGAGTATAATCTGTAATTAGTTCATTAAAATTGGTGTCATGAAAAATCGAATCTATTTGCGTGGCATTATAACCTGATGCATAAAGTCCTCCAACTACGGCCCCCATACTTGTTCCACCAATGTAATCAATTTTTACTCCGGCTTTTTCAAGTACTTTTAATACGCCAACATGAGCAAAACCTTTTGCGCCACCACCTGTTAATACCAATCCGACTTTTAGTCGTTTAATAGAATCTTGAGAATAGGTATTTTGAGAAAATAGAAAATAGAAAATAGATAACAGACACAAAACACATTTACAGCTTAGCCCCGACAGCAACGAAAATCCTTTTTCTTTCTTCTTTAGAAAGGAAAAGAGAGAAGTGTATGGCGGGAAAGAGGATAGTAAATAGTCCTTATACATTCGCTTCAAATATTATAAATCGATTTTATGGTAAAAGTCGTAAATTTTTTTTGCTTTTGATGCACCTATTACTTCCGAAATGTCTTTTTCAGATGCTAATTTCAATCTTTTAACACTTTTAAAGTGTGTAATTAGCGTTTGCATGGTCTTTTCGCCAATTCCTGGAATGGTTTCCATAGAAGAATTGAGCGCCGATTTACTGCGCTTATCGCGGTGAAATGTAATTCCAAATCGGTGCGCTTCATTTCTTAAAAACTGAATAACTTTAAGTGTTTCCGATTTTTTATCAAGGTACAAAGGCACCGAATCGCCAGGATAAAACAGTTCCTCAAGTCGTTTTGCAATTCCGATGATGGCAATTTTCCCTCTTAGGCCTAATTCATCAATACTTTTTAGCGCCGATGACAATTGCCCTTTTCCACCATCAATAATGATGAGCTGCGGCAAGGATTGGTTTTCGTCTAAAAGGCGTTTGTATCTGCGGTACACCACCTCTTCCATGGAGGCAAAATCATTAGGCCCTTCAACAGTTTTTATATTGAAATGTCGGTAGTCTTTTTTGGACGGCTTACCATCTTTAAATACCACGCAAGCCGCCACCGGATTGGTTCCTTGGATGTTAGAATTATCAAAACATTCTATATGTCGCGGCTCTACCGAAAGGCGTAAATCTTTTTGCATTTGCGCCATAATTCGGTTCGTGTGCCGCTCTGGATCTACAATTTGAATTTGTTTCAATTGATCCATTCGGTAGTATTTGGCGTTGCGTTCAGAGAGTTCTAAAATTTGTTTTTTATCGCCCAATTGCGGAACGGTCACTTTGATTTTATCGCCAAAATCTAGAGCGAAAGGCAAAATAATTTCTTTGGAAGTTAACTGAAACCGCCCCCGAAGTTCCACCACGGCTAATTCTAGAAGTTCTTCGTTAGTTTCTTCCAGTTTCTTCTTTAATTCTAAAGTATAAGATCGAATAATGGCGCCATAAGAAATTTGTAGGAAATTTACATAAGCCACCGATTCGTCAGAGATAATTGAAAACACATCTATATTAGAAATCTTCGGATTTAAAATGGTAGAACGCGATTGGTATTGCTCTAAAACTTCAATTTTTTCTTTTATTTTTTGAGCTTCTTCAAAGTGCATTGTGGACGCTAATTCCTGCATTTTTACCTTGAATTCCTTCAGGCTTTCTTTGAAATTTCCTTTTAGAATTTCACGAATGGCATTGACTTGTTTTTGGTAATTTTCTAATGTTTCATGACCTTCACATCCGCCTTTGCAATTGCCAATATGGTATTCTAAACACACTTTATACTTGTGATTTTGAATGTTATTTTCAGTCAAATCATAGTTGCAAGTTCGTAGCGGATACAATTCTTTTATTAATTCTAAAACGGTATTTACCGTTTTGAAATTGGTGTACGGGCCAAAATATTCCGAGCCGTCTTTCACCATTCTTCGAGTAGGAAATATTCTAGAAAACGGTTCTTTTTTAATGCAAATCCATGGGTAGGTCTTGTCATCTCGCAGCAACACATTATACCTAGGTTGCAATTTTTTTATTAAATTATTTTCTAATAATAAAGCGTCTTGTTCTGAAGAAACTACAATGTGTTTTATCTCAACTATTTTTCGAACGAGCACATTGGTTTTGGCATTGTCATGGACTTTATTAAAATAGGAGGAAACCCTTTTTTTTAAATTTTTGGCTTTACCAACATACAGAATTTTTCCTTCTTTATCATAATACTGATACACCCCGGGATTATCAGGTAGTGTTTGTATTTGAAGTTCTAAAGATGGATTGTTCATTGTAATTGAAAGGAACGAATTCATTAATTAATTCAAACAAATTTAACTTTAAATTCTACATAAAACAAATCGATTTTTTTCTATATTTACTTTATGTTTAAAAGCGAATTAAGAAAAAAGTATAAAGCGTTACGAGCTGAATTATCTTCGGATTTTATAGAATCTCAAAGTTTGGCTATTGCCAATCAGATACTTTCTTTAGATATTTGGGATAAAACCTACTTTCATTTATTTTTAACTATTTCGGATCAAAAAGAAATTGACACAGAGTTCCTTCTGCATGTTTTAGTTGGAAAAGATAAAGAAGTAGTGGTTTCTAAAAGTGATTTTGCTACCCATAAAATGACGCATTATCTTCTTACAGACAACACCAAATTTATGAAAAACGCTTATAATATCCCTGAACCTGTTGACGGAATAGAAGTTCCTATTTCAAAAATTGAAGTAGTTTGTGTGCCTTTATTGGCCTTTGACAGTAAAGGTAATCGAGTGGGTTATGGCAAAGGATTTTACGATACTTTTTTATCAGAATGCCAACCCGGAACTATAAAAATAGGCTTGTCTTTATTTGATGCAGAGCCAATTATTGAAGATACTTCAGATATAGATGTTTCCTTAGATTATTGCGTAACTCCAGGTAGAATTTATGAATTCTAAATTGGAATTATTTTGAATGCGCAAACGCTTTTTTGTTGAAGAAAATCAAGATTCCAACTCCGGTAGAAATAGCAAAATCGGCCACATTAAAAATGGCATTGAAGAAAGTGATTTGTTTTCCTCCTATAATAGGAACCCAACTTGGCATCATATAATCTTCAATAAATGGAAAGTAGAACATATCTACTACTTTGCCATGAAATAATGCCCCATAAGGTTTATTTGAGAAATAAGTTGCTAAATTATGGTGGCTATCGTCAAACATTACTCCGTAAAAAACAGAATCGATAATATTTCCAAATGCCCCTGCAAAAATCAAACAAATGGCAACAATTAAGTAGGTAGATCTTTTTTTTCTTGTTGCATCACAAAGCCAATATCCAATAGCACCAACCGCAAAAATTCGGAAAACTGTTAAGAATAATTTTCCGTATTCACCAGGGATTTCTGTTCCCCAAGCCATCCCTTCGTTTTCTATAAATAATATTTTAAACCATTTAAAAACTTCGACTTGTTCGCCCAAAACAAAATGTGTTTTTACAAACATCTTTGACCATTGATCAATTAGTAAGATTAAAATGATGAGTAGCGCCGAATTTCTTAGTTTCATTTTTCAGTTTTTATTGCTGCAAAAGTAGTATTATTTTTCCAAAAAAAAACGCTCCAATAAGAGCGTTTAAATTTTTGAAATCAGATTATTAGCGTTGTAAATTTTTAGCTTCAATGCTCATTGTAGCATGAGGAACTATTTTTAAACGCTCTTTTCCAATTAGTTTTCCGGTTACTTTACAAATTCCGTAGGTTTTATTTTCAACACGGAAAAGTGCATTTTTTAAATCACGAATAAACTTCTCTTGACGAATTGCCAATTGAGAATTCGCTTCTTTACTCATCGTTTCACTTCCTTCTTCAAATGCTTTAAAAGTAGGCGAGGTGTCATCGGTACCATTATTTAAATCATTCATGTAAGCACTTTTGATTAATTCTAAATCAGTTTGTGCTTTTTCTATTTTGCTTAGAATAATTTCTTTGAACTCTGCCAAATCGGCATCAGAGTATCTCATTTTTTCATCTGTCATCTTTGCTCTATTTTGAAATTAATATTTTTGTTTTTATATCGTCAAATTCTATTTCTATGCCCTCTGAAACGGAAGCTACAAATTGCAGCTCTTTGGTCAATGTTTCCGACATAATGTATGCTTCATTGTTTTTTATCGCTTGCTCTAATTCGTCTTGTTGCTGAATTTGAACTTTAATCTTATCGGTAACTTCTAATCCAGAATCTTTTCTAATATTCTGAATTCGGTTAACCAATTCCCTTGCAATCCCTTCTTGTTTTAATTCCTCAGAAATCGTAATGTCTAAAGCTACTGTAATTCCGTTTGCATTAGCAACTAACCATCCTGGTATATCCTGAGAAGTTATTTCTACATCTTGGGATGTTAAAATTATACTTTTTCCTGATATTTCAATACTTAGTTCTCCTGTGGCATCCAATTTATTAATTTGTTCTGCCGAAAAACCTTGTATCTCTTTGGCAATCAAGCCCATATCTTTTCCAAATTGAGGTCCTAAAGCCTTGAAATTTGGTTTAATTTGTTTCACTAATATCCCCGAAGCATCGTCTAATAATTCGATTTCTTTCACATTAACTTCCGCTTTAATCAAATCAGAAACCGCCTCAATTTCAGCACGTTGATTGTTGTCAAGTATAGGAATGATAACCTTTTGCAACGGTTGACGCACTTTAATCATTTCCTTTTTTCGAAGTGATAAAACTAACGAAGAAACGGTTTGCGCTTTCATCATTCTGCTTTCCAATGATTTATCAACAAAGTTTTCAACGGAAACCGGAAATTTCGCCAAATGTACACTGTCAAAATCTTCTAATTGTGTTGCTTGCGTTAAATCTTTGTAAAGTTTATCCATGAAGAATGGCGCAATAGGAGCAGAGAGTTTGGCCACATTTAACAAACAAGTAAATAAGGTTTGATACGCAGCAATTTTATCGGTGCCGTATTCGCCTTTCCAGAATCTTCTTCTGCATAAACGCACATACCAATTACTTAAATTTTCTTGTACAAAGTCAGATATCGCTCTTGCCGCTTTAGTTGGTTCGTATTCTTCATAATAACCATCTACATCTTTAATCAAAGTATGTAATTCGGATAAAATCCAACGGTCTATTTCGGGTCTTTCATTCAATGGAACTTCAGGCTCCGAATGATTGAAACCATCAATATTGGCATACAAACTAAAAAACGAATAGGTATTGTATAAAGTCCCGAAGAATTTTCTTCTAACCTCTGCAATTCCTTCTAAATCAAATTTTAAGTTGTCCCAAGGATTGGCATTCGAAATCATATACCAACGCGTAGCATCTGGGCCATACTCGGATAATGTTTCAAATGGATCAATAGCATTTCCTAATCGTTTGGACATTTTTTGTCCGTTTTTGTCTAAAACTAAACCATTAGAAACTACATTTTTATAGGCTGTTTTATCAAATACTAAAGTTGAAATAGCATGTAAAGTATAAAACCAACCACGAGTTTGGTCTACTCCCTCCGCAATAAAATCGGCAGGGAACGCTTTATTTTCGTCAATTAAATCTTTATTTTCAAATGGATAATGCCATTGTGCATAAGGCATAGCCCCCGAATCAAACCAAACATCAATTAAGTCTAATTCGCGTTTCATTACTTTTCCAGAAGGCGAAACCAATGCAATATTGTCAACTACATTTTTGTGTAAATCGACTAAATCGTAGTTTTCTTCGCTCATGTTTCCAACTTGAAATCCTTTAAACGGATTTTCTTTTTGGAATCCAGCAGCGATTGATTTTTCAATTTCTGAATACAATTCTTCTACAGAACCAATTAGCAATTCTTCTGTTCCGTCTTCGGTTCGCCATATTGGTAATGGAATTCCCCAATATCTAGAGCGCGATAAATTCCAATCGTTGGCATTTTTTAACCAATTTCCAAAACGACCTTCTCCTGTTGCTTTTGGCTTCCAGTTGATTGTTTCATTCAGGTCGAACATTCTATCTTTGATATCGGTAACTTTGATGAACCAAGAATCAAGCGGATAGTATAAAATTGGTTTGTCTGTTCTCCAACAATGCGGGTAACTGTGTACGTATTTTTCGACTTTGAAAGCCTTATTTTCTTCTTTTAATTGAATGGCAATTTCTACATCGGCAGAACGCTCCGGAGCTTCCCCATCATTATAATATTCGTTTTTAACGTATTTGCCAGAATAGTCTCCTAGGTCTTGAATAAATTTCCCTTGTAAATCTACTAATGGAACAGCATTTCCGTTTTCATCTAAAACCAACATTGGCGGTACTTCTGGAGTTGCTTCTTTGGCAACTTTAGCATCATCAGCTCCAAAAGTTGGGGCAGTATGTACAATTCCGGTTCCGTCTTCGGTAGTTACGAAATCTCCCAAAATTACTCTAAAAGCATTCTCCGGATTTTGATAAGGCAACGCCAATGGCATCAATTGTTCGTATAGAATTCCCACTAAATCGGCACCCTTGCATTCGGCAAGAATTTGATAGGGTATTTTTTTATCTCCTTCTTTAAAATTTTCAAAATCGGAAGACTCTGAAGATTCGAAAAAGGTTTTTCCAAATTGTTTTCCAACTAAATTTTTCGCCAAAATCACATTAACCGGAAGGAAAGTATATTGGTTAAAAGTTTTAACTAAAACATACTCAATTTTTGGTCCAACAGTTAACGCAGTATTACTTGGTAAAGTCCAAGGAGTGGTCGTCCAAGCTAAAATATGAACAGTTCCAAATTCTTGTAAAAAGCTTGGTAAAGTATCGGTTTTTGTTAGAAACTGAGCAACGACTGTGGTATCAGTAACATCTCGGTAACTTCCTGGTTGGTTTACTTCATGAGAAGATAATCCAGTACCTGCTTTTGGAGAGTACGGCTGAATGGTGTAGCCTTTGTATAGTAAATCTTTGTTATAAATTTGTTTCAGCAACCACCAAACGCTTTCCATGTATTTGGATTTGTAGGTTACATACGGATCTTCCATATCTACCCAATAACCCATTTTTTCGGTAAGGTCATTCCAAACATCGGTGTAGCGCATAACGGTTTTCTTACATGCTTCGTTGTATTGCTCAACTGAAATTGTTTTTCCAATGTCTTCTTTGGTGATGCCTAATTCTTTTTCGGTACCTAATTCAACTGGCAAACCATGCGTATCCCAACCCGCTTTTCGCTTCACTTGAAAGCCTTTTTGAGTTTTATAACGGCAAAAAATATCTTTAATAGCACGCGCCATTACGTGGTGAATTCCAGGTAATCCGTTTGCCGATGGTGGTCCTTCAAAGAAAACATAAGGAGTGCTACCTTCTCTAGAAGTTACCGATTGTTCAAAGATGTTTTTTTCTTTCCAAAATTTTAGTACTTCAGATGCCACTGTTGGCAAGTCAAGTCCTTTATATTCCGTAAATTTTGTGCTCATTATTTTGGTTGCTAAAAATCGAATTGCGAAAGTAAGGAATTTTGATAAAAGAGAATAAAAAATAGACAAAAGAGCGCCTACTTTTAGCTAAAAATTTGAAAGTTTTTTCAAATTATCGGTTTTTTATGCAAAAACTTCTTTTAGAACCTCTAAAGATTTTGGTTTTTTAAATCCGTCAAGGTGAATTGAATAGTAATTTAGAAGGATATTTAAGAGAATTTGACGTTCAATTCCGTTGAAGATTTTTTGGTTTGATTCAAATTTCAAGGAAACTAATTTTTTAAGCAACGAAGTCTCGTGTTCCGAAAGGCAATTAATTCCTTGAAAGATAGTAAAACCACCTTCGTCCATTGAGAAAAATTTAGCATCAAGATCAGAAGTATCTGGATAAAATCCAAGAAATTTTGTGATTTCTATGAGTAATATTAAATGAAAATTAGAAGTTTCTTCATGGGTATCCAACCAAGTTAGTGCCGTTTCTAGAAAGGTAAATAAATCTTCATTTTTTTCCTCTTCTTGAATGCTATGATGCAACATTTCTGATAAAAATATTACAATAGTACTTTTAATTACATCGGTATTAATTGTTTGAAAAGCAGTGGCAAGTTTGATGTCTTTAAAATGTTCTAAAGTGCCTTTATTTTTATGATTGGCTTCAATTTCTAGAATAGTAAGCGGTTGAAAATAGGCTATTTTTTGGCTGGACTTTTTACCCGAATAGGCACTTGCTACAAAGTAACTTTTTAAACCATCTGATAGGGTAAAGCACTTCACAATCAAGCTTTTTTCTTGGTATTTTAAGGATGAAAGTACAATTGCTTTGGTTTTTACCAACATTGGAATTATCGAATTATCATTACTTTTTTAATTGTTGTTTCTATCCCATCTTGAGCAGAAACAAGAATCATATATACGCCAGAAGCTACTTTGTAATTCCCAAAAGCAGTCGTATCCCATTCTATAGTTCCTCCATCGGAAGTAGTTTCATAAACCAAATTACCTTCAATGTCGGTTATTTTTACTGTTGCTTTATTGGTTAAATTGGCAATTTTCACTGTTCCGGTATATTCTGGCCTAACAGGATTTGGATAAACATAAACCGAATTTAAGTCTCCGCTTGCATTGGTAGAAGTACCTTTAAAAGAAACAAGTCCTTTATCGGTTGCAAAAAACACTTCGCCAGTAACCCCATCAATTTCGATATCATTAATATTATTGGAAGGCAAAGGCGAGTTTTCTTTTGTAAAACGGTAAATGGTTTCTTGCCCATTTGAAGAGACTAAATACACGCCTGAATCTGCTATGGAAACCCATTTTTTGTTTGCTCCATCAACCGCAATATCCGTAATAAACTGATCGTAAAACAATTCTTGAGCTAAATCATTTTCTAAGATGATAATCGACTTCGTTTGAATTTCGGTTTCGGTTACAAAAGTATCAACCGAGGGAATGATACGAAGCCCATTTGCGGTTCCAATCCATAGCTGGTTTTTATTATCTACAGCCACACAACGCACGCTTATTGCTGGAAGATTACCATCTGACCCCGTCTTAATTTTTAAAAATTTATTATTGTATCGTTCATTAAAAGCCATTAATCCATTTCCTCTAAAGGAAGGAATCCATTTGGTGTCATTTTTATCAATTGCTATTTTTCCGAAACTCTCATAATACGGATTTTCCATTTGACTCACCAAATCAAAGGTTTGCCAAGTTGCGTTTGATTTTAAAACTTTTATGGGCTTATTTACAAGTGAATTGGTCATCCATAAATTATTTTTTCCATCAAATGTTGCCCCGTTAATTCTAACAGATATATAATTTGGAATTGTTGGAACCCATTGTTGGCTTTCAGGTCCATTTGGAGGGGAACTCAATTCATTAAATAAAGTAAAAGCGCCATTTTTTATTTTTAATAGTCCACTTTGAAAAGAACAAACATAAACTTCATTTTCATCATTAGGATTTGGAACTACATCGGTTAGTGTTACTGCACCAAGTAAATCACTAAAAGGAATTACACTCCAGCCGGTTTGCGCGCTGTAGGTACTAATTGGTTTTGGCAATGCATCTGGAGTTGGAACAGCAGAGTTGTCGTATGCTCCATAGGTCACCCATAATTTGCTAGGAGCCTTTTTAGCTCTAAAAACCTTATTGCTAATTGGACCATTAGGAAGTAAAAAATCTATGCCATTAGAATTTGGGATCGATGTGGTTAACACTCCATATTGGGTTGTGCCAATGTATACATTGTTATTTATTATTGAGGCACAAGTAAAAGTTGGGTTAACATTTGGGACTTGTGTATTTTGCAAATAAAAAACTTGTGTCATATTTGAGTCATACACATATACTTCATTAAGTGTTGCAACAATTAAATAATTATTAAAGGATCTAATGTCAACGATTTTATTAAAATATTGAGCAACTTGAGTGAAGTTGGTCCCGTCGTATTTTATTAATTTATTATCCGATCGTGCGGCAAAAACTAGGTTGTTAAAAGCGGTAATTCCTTCCCAATAAAAACCAGAAATATCAATCCATTGATTGTAATCGTTTAAAAATTGATTGGTAATGCTTACTTTTCGAATACCGCTTTCGGTCGTGTTTCCTTGGGTTGCAGCATAGATAAAACCATTGGTAATACAAGTTTGTTTTACCGATATGTAATTTCCAGCGGGCCCCATATAATAGGTGTCTCCAAATTCAAAGGTGTTTAAATCAAATAGGGTAATTCCATAATTGGTAGAAATATA
>CAMCBB010000044.1 GCA_945872875.1 Flavobacterium psychrophilum | reverse complement strand
GTTCCTGTGTCTATACTTGGAAAAATATTTAACACCAATCTGCTGCCTTGAAAATCGGCAAGTGAAGCAAGAGATAAATCCGTTTTCACTAATTTAAAATCTGGAGCGTTAGTACCAATATTTGGTAATGTTCCACTTGTATTTATAGGGTTTCCGCCTAAAGTAATTGAAGCCATTTTTATTTGTGTTTTTAAGAATTCAAAAGTAGTAAAAATATTTAGGATTTAAGAATTAGTAAATGTGAATTTTTGAAATGTATTTTATTAAAATAATTATTAAAATGTATTTATTTTATTGTAATATTGCAATATATAAATACATGTGATTATGGGAGCATCAAAATCAGATTTCTTTTCGGAAAAGCAAAACGAATTAGCAAACCTATTTAAAGCAATATCACATCCAGCTAGAGTTGCAATTATTGAATATTTATTATCGGTGGATACTTGCATTTGTGGTGATATTGTCAATGAGCTTCCATTGGCTCAGCCAACAATTTCGCAGCATTTAAAAGAATTAAAAAATGCAAACATTATTAAGGGAACTATCGAAGGGACCGCAATTTGTTATTGCATAAATCCAGATACGATTCAAATAATTGAAAACTATTTTAATACGATTAACCTTCAATTAAAAAATAAATGTTGCTAATAGCTTACAAAAAAAAATAATTATGAAACTATCCGAAATTAAATCTCAATTAAAAAGTTTGACTCAAATTTCATTTCAATTACCCAATGGTGAATTGGTTCCGAGTCATTTTCATGTAACCGAAGTCGGTAAAATATCAAAACATTTTATTGATTGTGGTGGCGTAGTTAGAAGCGAAGAAGTTGCAAATTTTCAACTTTGGGAAGCCAACGACTTTGATCACCGTTTGCATCCAGAAAAATTGTTAAATATCATCGAATTATCTGAAGAAAAGTTACAAATTCCTGATTTAGAAATCGAAGTCGAATATCAAATGAAAGATACTATTGGTAAATTCGACCTGCAATTTGACGGAACCCACTTTCAATTAATTTCTAAACTAACCGATTGTTTAGCAAAAGACAAATGTGGTATTCCTCCAGAAAAATTGAAAGTAAAAATGGGTGAATGGAAAGTAAAAGATTCATCTTGTTGTACTCCAAATTCTGGTTGTTGTTAATTTAATTTTTTGTTATGTACCCAAATTTAGAAAAAACTATTAAATCTATTTCATTAATTGAAGTTTCAAAAGAGCGAAAAGAGGTATTGAATCCTCTTGTTGATTACATTCAAAACAAGGTAAATTCAAATCAAGACATTCGATTAAACTTTATCTGTACGCACAATTCTCGAAGAAGTCATTTGTCTCAAATTTGGGCTCAAACGATGGCTTTTCAATTTAATATTGATAAGGTTTTTTGTTATTCAGGGGGGACTGAGGCAACGGCCATGTTCCCTAAAGTTGCTGAAATATTACGAAATCAAGGTTTTCAAATTGATAAAATTAATGAATCAAACAACCCAATTTATGAAGTAGGATTTGATGAAAGTCAAGCTCCAATTACCTGTTTTTCAAAAGTATATTCGGATGATTTTAATCCAAAAAGCAATTTTGGAGCAATTATGACTTGTAATAACGCCGATGAAGGTTGTCCAATTGTTTTTGGTGCAGAAGCGCGATTTCCAGTAAAATACAACGACCCAAAAGCATTTGACGGAACCGAATTAATGGATGAAAAATATGCTGAACGCAGTTTAGAAATTGCTTCAGAAATGTATTATGTATTTAGTCAAATAAAATAATCTTAGTTAACCATGAAAGAATTTATTGTAAAGCACAAGAAAATAATTATAATAACCATTTCTATAACTATTTTACAACTAATATGGGGTTTTGATCCAAAGTTTAGTTTGATAAATATAATATGGTTATTTGTTTAAAAACGTAATAAAAAAGGCTCCGATTGGAGCCTTTTTTATTTATCAATAGAGCCTAAAACCCGTTTCATGAAATCGTTTAGTGCCTCTTTTTTATCTTTCCCTTCTTTGATCATTTTATTCACTTCGATTGCACCATACATATTTGAAATTAATTCTCCAATTACTTCTAGTTCTTCGTCTTTTAAAGTGGGAACTTCACAAAGATTTTCAAGTACTTCAATCGTTTCGATTAAGTAGTCCGAATCGTTGTCTTCAATAAATTGAGTAAGGTGTTTTATTACAGGTAATTTCATTTTTTAAGGATCTAAGGTTCTGAGTTTTTCTTTTGCATATTTGCTTAGCAACTAAAAGAAACTAAACTACTTCATTCACTAATTCAGTTAATACTTCGGCTTTGTTAGTTTGGGTTTGGTTAACTAATACGCCATTTTTGAAAGTGGCAAAAGTAGGTAAGTTGTCTACTTTGGCTAATTTTCTAGATTCTGGAAATTGTTCCGCATCTATAATTAAAAATGGAATTCCTTCATTTTGTGAAGCCAACATTTTAAATTTTGGTTTCATGATTCGGCAGTTACCGCACCACGAAGCAGAATATTGTACCACAACTACAGGGTTGTTAGCAATTACTTCGGATAAATTATCTTGTTCTATTTCTGAAAACATGTTTTTTGAGTTTAGGATTTAAAGTTTCAAGTTTCAAGCGCTAACTTGAAACCTGAAACTAGAAACTTTTTTTAGTGAGAAGCTAAGTAAGAAGCAGTACTATTTCGGTCTGCATTCATTGCGTCTTTTCCTTCTTCCCAGTTTGCAGGACAAACTTCTCCTTTAGTTTGAACGTGTGTATACGCATCAATCAAACGGATGTATTCGTTTACATTTCTACCTAATGGCATATCATTTACACTTTCGTGAAAAATTTTACCTTCTTCGTCAATTAAATAAGTAGCTCTGTAAGTTACATTCGATCCTTCTAGGATTTCGTCATTCATTTCTTCGTCATAAACCCATTCTGCATCTAAAATATCTAAAGCCGCTGATAAGTTACGAGTTGTATCCGCAAGGATTGGATAAGTAACACCTTCAATTCCACCATTGTTTTTTGCAGTGTTTAACCAAGCAAAGTGTACTTCGTTAGTATCGCACGAAGCACCAATTACCATGGTATTTCTTTTTTCAAAATCTTGTAATGCAGCTTGAAAAGCGTGTAATTCAGTTGGACATACAAATGTGAAGTCTTTTGGGTACCAAAACAATAATACTTTTTTCTTGTTTTTAGTTGCTTCTTCTAAGACGTTAATTCTTAAATTATCTCCCATAAATGAGATTGCATCAACTGTAATGTTTGGGAATTTTTTTCCTACTAATGCCATGATATAAATTTTAGTTATTAAATTAATTTTCTTTTGCAAAAATACAGCGAAACACATTAATCTTTTATCAATATTAATTATATATTTTTATTAAGCAATAGTTTTTTGTTATAATTAGTATTTTTTATTTTTTTCAAAGCAGTTGATATTATGTTATATTTGTTTTTTAAATTTACTAAATACAACTCAGACTACATGAATTTTTCCAATTTATTTCGAAAAAAATCCATTCAAGATATATTAAATCAGGTTGCCAAAAATGAATCGGACGGTCATCAATCTTTAGGAAAGCACCTAAAAGCTAGAGACTTAACTGCCTTTGGAATTGCTGCCATTATTGGCGCCGGAATTTTCAGCACCATCGGGAAAGCTAGTTATGACGGAGGTCCTGCAGTAATTTTCTTATTTTTATTTACGGCCATCGCTTGTAGTTTTGCTGCCTTTGCCTATGCCGAGTTTGCTTCTATGGTTCCGGTTTCGGGAAGTGCTTATACCTATTCTTATGTAGCCTTTGGTGAGCTAATTGCTTGGATTATTGGATGGGCATTAATCATGGAATATGCCATTGGGAACATTACGGTTGCTATTTCGTGGAGTGATTATTTCACCGGATTGCTCGATAGTATTGGGGTACACATGCCTCAATGGATTCAAATGGATTATCTTACGGCTTCCAACGGATTTAAAGAGGCAACTGCCCTAATGAGCGGGGGAAAATCATTTGAAAATTTATCGGATGGATTGCAAATGGCCTACACGGCCTATACTACTTCTCCTACAATTGGGTCACTTCATTTTATTGCTGATTTACCTGCTTTATTAATTATTGTGATTATTACGGCATTGGTTTACAGAGGAATGAAAGAATCCCGTAATGCCAGTAACTTAATGGTGGTGGTGAAACTTTGTATTATTTTATTGGTTATTGCAGTAGGTATTTTTCATATCGATACCAATAATTGGCATCCGTTTGCACCAAATGGAGTAGGAGGAATTTTAAAAGGAGTTTCTGCAGTTTTCTTTGCCTATATTGGTTTTGATGCCATTTCTACTACTGCAGAAGAATGTAAAGATCCGCAACGCGATTTGCCTAGAGGTATGATGTGGGCAATCATTATTTGCACCATTTTATATATTATTATTGCATTGGTTTTAACCGGAATGGTGAATTATACTGACCTAAATGTTGGTGATCCTTTGGCTTTTGTTTTTGATAAATTAAATCTCCAATGGATGTCGGGAATTATTGGTGTGAGTGCCGTAATTGCTATGGCTTCGGTGTTGTTGGTATTTCAAATGGGACAACCTAGAATATGGATGAGCATGAGTCGCGATGGGTTACTTCCAAAGCGTTTTTCTAAAGTACATCCAAAATTTCAAACGCCTTCTTATGCAACCATTGTAACTGGTTTTGTAGTGGCAATTCCGGCATTGTTTTTAAATCTTACTATGGTAACCGATTTATGCAGTATCGGCACTTTATTCGCTTTTGTATTGGTATGCGCTGGGGTATTGGTATTGCAAAACAAACCCAACATTTCACGAGGAAAATTTAAAACTCCGTATTTGAATTCGAAGTATATTTTTCCGCTATTAATGGTAGTCGGATTGGTATTTGCTTTCACAAAATTCAAACAAGATACCCTGAATTTTATTTCGAATGAAAAACAAATTAAAAACCCAACCGAAATAATTACAGCTCTGGGTGAGGACGGCACTAAAAAAGTGTTTGATTTCTTAACCGATAAAACAATTGGTAATGAAAAACCAACCGATTTAGAGGAGTTATTGAGTACCTACTATGAGGATGAAACACAATATAAAAATGTAATTGATTCGTTACCAATTTCAGAAAATCAAAAATACGAAAGCGGAATGAGTTTATTTAAACATAAAATTCCAATGTGGATTTTCTTGTTTACCCTTATCGGATTATTGGTTTGGTCTTGGAAACGAAACCTTTCTTTAATTCCATTATTGGGACTAATTTGCTGCTTATACATGATGTCGCAACTAAGTATTTGGAATTGGATTTATTTTACTTGTTGGCTACTAATTGGATTAGTTATTTATTTTGGTTTTAGCTACAAGAACAGTAAATTAAACAATCAATAACATAAATCATTAGTAAAGCAAATAAAAACAACACTATAAATATCGTTAAATGAATATCAAATCAATAATAATTAAATCTTTTGTTTTTATTTGTATAATAGCTACTGCTTCGTGCAGCAATAATGATTCAAATACATCCGCACCCAATGGCTCCTCAAGTAATATTGATGGTTTTTTTCCTAAGCCAACTGCCGATATTGTTATGTATGAAATAAATCCTACAGCTTTTAGTGCTTCAAAAAATCTTCAAGGAATTACAAATAGATTAGACAATATTAAAGCATTAGGAATAAATACCATTTGGATTATGCCAATTTATCCTGTTGGAGTTGTCAATTCCTTTGGATCTCCATATTGTGTTAAAGATTACACTTCTGTGAGAAGTAGTCTTGGAAATTTACAAGATTTAAAAAATTTAGTTTCAGCTGCTCATCAAAAAGGTATTGCGGTTATTTTAGATTGGGTAGCCAATCATACTTCTTGGGATAATTCATGGATTACTGCAAATCCTAATTGGTATACCCATAATAGCAGTGGCCAAATAATTAGTCCAGCCGGAACTCCATGGAATGATGTCGCCGATTTAGATTTTAGTAATTCTGCAATGCGGACGGCAATGATAAATGCAATGAAATTTTGGGTTGTAGAAGCAAATATTGATGGTTTCCGATTTGATGCTGCCGATTTTGTTCCCTATGATTTTTGGCAACAAGCAAATACGGCATTAAATTCAATTCCTAATAAACAATTAATCTTACTTGCAGAGGGTAGTCGTGCCGATCATTTTACTGCCGGTTCTCAAATGAATTTCGCATGGGATTATTTAGGTACAGAAAAGAATGTTTTTGGAACTACACAAGGTAATGCAACTTCCTTTTTCACAACGAACACAACTGAATATGCCTTTGTGCCAAGTGGAAAAAAGAAATTAAGATTTACAACTAATCATGATGAATCGAATATTGCAACACCAATATCAGTTTATGGTGGAATGAATGGAGCTTTAGCAGCCTCTGTAATTGCTATTTATTTACAAGGAGTTCCATTAATTTATTGCGGTCAAGAAGTAGGAGTTAGTTCTACTGCTACCTATAACGGTATTAATACAATTGATTGGAATTCAAATGGATCTATGTTAAGTGCATATACCAGCTTGTTGGGTTTTTATAATACTTCATCAACAGCAAGAACAGGAACTTTAGTAAATTATAATGATTCAAACGTAGTAGCATTTACTAAAACATCGGCTACACAACAAATACTTGTACTAGTGAATGTAAGAAATACTTCAAAAACTTTTGTTGTTCCAAATGCATTACAAGGAAATTGGATAAACGCTTTAAATGAAAGCGCAATTACGTTATCAGGAAGTATAAATTTAACTGGGTTTCAATATTTAATATTAAAACGATAGCGTTTCAATTTTCAATATAGTTTTATTAATTATTCCATTTATTATATTTGTTTAAAATAATTAGTTATGAAAATTATTGCTGTTATTCCGGCTCGATATGCTTCCACTCGTTTTCCTGCAAAGTTAATGCAGGATTTAGGAGGTAAAACCATCATTTTAAGAACTTATCAAGCAACAATAAATACCAATTTGTTCGATGATGTTTTTGTGGTAACCGACTCTGATATTATATATAACGAAATATCATCCAATGGTGGCAAGGCCATAATGTCTGTTAAAGAACATGAATCGGGGAGTGATCGTATTGCAGAAGCTGTGGCCAATTTAGATTTAGATATTGTGGTAAATGTGCAAGGCGATGAACCATTTATTGATAAAGATTCACTTCAAAAATTAATTTCGGTTTATCATTCGGATGTCAATAAAAATATTGATTTGGCTTCGCTAATGCGAGAAATTAATGACGAAAGTGAAATTCAAAATCCAAATAATGTGAAAGTGGTGGTGGATCAAACCAATTTTGCGTTGTATTTTTCTCGTTCTGTAATTCCTTATCCAAGAGAAAAAAATGTAGGCGTTCGTTATTTCCAGCATATCGGAATTTATGCCTTCCGTAAACAAGCCCTACTTGACTTTTATGCGTTACCAATGCAATCGTTAGAAGCTTCAGAAAAGCTGGAGCAATTGCGCTATTTGGAATTTGGTAAACGAATAAAAATGGTTGCAACTTCGCATGTTGGCATTGGGATTGATACTCCCGAAGATTTAGAAAAAGCCCGTTTATTACTTTAATTCATTTTCATGAATTTCCTAGCCCACATCTATCTTTCTGGGGATAATGATTTGCTAAAAATTGGAAATTTTATGGCCGATTCCGTTCACGGAAAACGCTATTTAGACTATGCTGGTGATTTGCAGAAGGGTATTTTGTTACATCGCTTTATTGATACGTTTACCGATGCACATCTTATCTACAGACAAAGCAGAAGACGGTTGTACGAAAAATACGGACACTATGCCGGAGTGATTATGGACATTGTATACGATCATTTTTTGGCAAAAAACTGGAATTCCTATTCAGAAGTTGACTTAGAGGATTATGCAGCTCAATTTTATCAATCATTGCAAGATAATTTTGAACTGTTAACACCCAAAACACAAAATTTACTTCCGTATATGATCAATCAAAATTGGTTGGTTCAATATGCTAGTTTGGATGGGTTAGAGACTATTTTATTTCAAATGGACCACCGAACAAAAAATAGGGTACACATGCATGAAGCTATGGCCGAAGTACAACTTTATTATTCGGAATTGGAATATGAATTCACCTTATTCATGGAGGAACTAAAAGCACAATGTGCCATTAAATTAAACGAATTATATGAGTTTTAGTAATGATTTAGAAAATAGCTTTCGAGCAAATGCCATTCGCGAGTTGGCGCTTCCAATGGAAAATTATATGAAAAATAATTTCTCCTTTTTGGGAATCAAAACTGATAAAAGACGTGCATTAATGATGCAGGCTTACACTATTAATAAAGCGGAAGTGAATGCCAATTACCGAGAAATTTGCTGGGAATTATTTAATAAAAAGGAGCGTGAGTTTCATATTTGTGCCATCGATTTATTGCAAAAAGAAATCAAGAGAAAATATGTTTTGGAAGACATCTCCTTAATTGAAAAATTACTAGTAACTAATTCTTGGTGGGATTCGGTGGATACCATTGCAAAATATTTATTAGGTGGTTATTTAGTGCAGTTTCCAGGAGAAATTCATAAGGTGATTGAACGATTTTCGAATTCAGAAAAAATGTGGCTCAACCGTTCGGCTATATTATTTCAATTGAGTTATAAAGAAAAAACCGACTTTGATTTATTGAAATCGGAATGTGATAAACACAAAAATTCCAAAGAATTTTTCATCCAAAAGGCTATTGGTTGGGCCTTACGCGATTACAGTAGGTTCAATCCAAATGGAGTATTAGAATTCGTAAACTCGGCTAAATTAAAACCCTTGAGTCAACGAGAGGCTATTCGAAATATTAAATAGCTTATATTTGTTTTCTTAAAATAATTCCATGTCCAATAGAAAATCTGCTTCTTTAAAATTATTTATCCGTAGGATCTTCCGACGGTTGGAATCGCTGTTTTTTTTGGCGAAAGCCCTACTTTCCGAAAGGAATTTTATTTACTTGGCGAGTGTAGTAGTTGCCATATCGTGTGCTTTGGCAGTGATTGTTTTAAAAAGCTTTGCGCACAATGTATTTATTTATGCCAACTACGCCAACAGCTATTTAAAATTGCCGTATGCCAATAGTTTGTTTCCGATTTTCGGAATCTTACTTACGGTTTTTGTGGTTAAAAAATTCTTGGATGGATCCATTGAAAAAGGGAGTTCCCGAATATTATTTGCCGTAGCCAAAAAAGGTGGAATCCTGCCTAAAAAACAAATGTATGCCCAAATTATTACGAGTTCCTTAACAGTTGGATTGGGCGGTTCGGCCGGATTAGAAAGCCCAATAACCATTACAGGAGCAGCATTCGGATCTAATTTTGCTCAAAAATACAAACTGACACAAAAAGACCGAATTTTACTTTTGGCTTGTGGTGTCGCGGCCGGAATTGGTGCTGCATTTAACGCTCCCATTGCCGGAGTTTTATTTGCTATTGAAGTGGTGCTTACCGACGCTGGTATTTCGGCTTTTATCCCCATAATTATTTCGGCAGCTACCGGTGCATTAGTTTCGGAAATCTTATTGAGTAGGGATGTACTGCTGACTTTCAAGCAAGACCTGACTTTCAATTTTCACAACACGCCTTATTATATTTTACTTGGAATTCTTGCCGGATTCGTATCTATTTACCACGCTAGAAATTTTAGAAGAGTAGAACATTTTTTCAGCCGATTTAAAAACAACACCTACAAAAAAGCGCTGTTTGGAGCGAGTGTTTTGGCGGTATTGATTTTTTTCTTCCCCACACTTTTTGGAGAAGGATATGAAAGTATAAAGATTCTTTCTGATTCTCATCCCGAAGTGCTTTTGGATAATTCGCTGTTGCAAAATTTTCAGAATAATCCATGGGTATTGTTGGCTTTTGTAGGTATGATCGTTTTGTTAAAATCGTTTGCTACTGGATTGACTTTGGGCTCTGGAGGTAACGGAGGGAATTTTGCTCCTTCCTTATTTGTAGGTTCTTATTTGGGATTTTTTGTTGCCAAATCCATTCATTTATTGGGGTTATCCAATACTTTGCCTATTGCTAATTTCACCATTGTAGGAATGGCAGGAATATTAAGCGGATTGTTTCACGCTCCTTTAACTGCCATATTTTTAATTGGAGAAATCACTGGAGGCTATGATTTAATGGTTCCGCTGATGATCGTTTCGTCTATAAGTTATGCCATTTCAAAACAATTTGACAAACATTCTATGGATGTGAAAGACTTGGCAGATAGGGGCGAGGTGTTTACTAGTGATAAGGATAAAAATATATTACAAAGTATCGATTTTTTAAAATTAGTGGATGTAGGTGTGGCAACTACCACTACAGACAAAACATTAGAAAATATTTTAGATTTGATCACCACAAAGCAACCTATTATTCCGGTGTTGGATGATAAAAATAAGTTGGTAGGTATTGTTGATTTTGAAGCAATTCGATCGATAGTTTTTCATCCGTATCGCGTTAAGTTTACCAAGGTTCAAGAAGTACTTTCCCAGCCTATAGAAGTGCTTCATCACGACGACGGTATGGAATCCATCATGGAAAAATTTGAACGATCCAACCAAGACTTACTTCCAGTGACTAATAACGGTAAATTCTTTGGTTTGATTTCAAAAACCACGCTGCTCGTGGCTTACCGCGAAAAACTAAAGGAACTGATTATTGAATAAAACCCATAAAAAAAACCCGAAACAATTGTTTCGGGTTTTTTGTTGCGGAGAAAGAGGCTCCGTAACCCTTGTATTTTTATCAGTGTTTTCAGTACTTCCCGATTTGTAAATCGCCATGGGGTAACCTATAGGGTAACTACTTTTTTTTAGGTCAAGTTTGCACCATAACAAACGTACAAAAATTATCCTAAATAATAATTATTTTTCGTGATTTTTTAATAAATTTGATTAACTAAAAAAGAGAATACTAATTTTCAATGACCATAAAAATGAACAAAAACTATAAAACTTTGCTTGTGATTTGGTTAGCATTAGGAAGAACATAAATAAATTCAAAGAAGGGTTTTCTAAAAATTTCCTTTCGGCATCTACGCATTTTCAAAAGGCTATAGAAGAAATTGATAAATCTATTGCCCGAATGCAAAAAGTAAAAGAGGAGCTAACCACAAGTGAGAATCAATTGCGTTTAGCAAATCAGAAAGCGGAGGACTTAACGATTAAAAAACTTACAAAAGGAAACCCGACAATGACGGCTAAGTTTGAAGAACTTACTAAAAACATAGAAGAGTAGAGGAGGCCAGCAATAGCATGGGTTTTATAAAAAGTTATTATATAGTATTAACTTATCCTAAATAATAATTTTTAGTTAACCACCATAATGTCACTCTCTTAGTTTTGACTTAAATCAGTCCACTTTTTGCTGACGAATTACACACGCTTTTATGCCCAGATTTCCTCATTATTTTAAAAATTATCAATGGTAACGCCATTATTTGTCAACCAATTAGTGTCAAGTTTTCCAAAGTTTGGTTCGCTATTATGAACCCAATGACTAAGTAAAGCATTCATTCGTGGTTTTCCTTTTAAACCTAGTCCTGAGGGGGTAAAAAGATTAGTCGTTAGTCGGTCAGTTATACAATTGTGATTAATAATCAAATTCCATTGTTCTGCCCAAATACCTGTCGGCTGTCTAGTAAAATAAATTGTTGTGATTTGTGGATTGTTACATAAGAAGTTTATAATGTTTTGTGTATTCCAATTTACTTGACCCAATGTATTAAGTTGTTGCAAACCTCCAACAATTCCTTTTTGGCCATCTTGTATTAAATTATATTCAGCACCATTAATAATCACATTGTCATTTTGAAGAAGTTGGTAGTTCGGATTATTGTAATTTAAAACTTCAAAAATTAAATCTGCAAATGTCAATTTTAAATTAATGCATAATTCTAATATCTCAGATAATGTCGGATTAAGTACTGCGGGAGGTGCACCCCTTCTTGGCATTCTTGTATGCGTCAATAGAACTCTGTTATGAACGAATAAATTCTTAATGGCTGTCCAAAAATAGTTTCTACCATAAAAATAGTCGGCAAAATTATCATTAGGTGTGTTAGGATTAAAAGTCCCGACAACGATTAACTCTGGTTTATATGGAGTTATATCAAGAATAGCATTATGAGTTTGAAAACCATTCCCAAAATTTGTCTCATAAAATTTATGTTGTATTGACATCGTCGTTTATTTTTAGTAGTATTGTAATTTACACTTTATTAATTCTTTATCTTTTTGAAATTCTTATTGCTTCTTCAAAATCTTTATGATTTTGCATATTTTTTATTTTAAACTCATTTGTTGCTGTTTTTCTGGTTTTCCAATAGTAGCCTGAAAACGCAAAAAGTGCCATTTCAACTTGAGCCATACTTAAATCCTTATTATCAGCAAAATTTGAAATATCATCAATAAATAATTTATAAGAAACATTTTTGGCACTTCTTGTATTATAAACTAGATTAGCAATAACATCATCTAATATTGGATAACCTTTTTTTCTGTCTCCATTTCCCGACCAAAAACAAATATGTTTTGGAACAAATGAATAGGAAAGACCTTTTATTTTTTCTTTATTAATTAAGTAGTTGAATGACTCAACTATTTGATTATTCTTTATTGTATCTACGAATGTTCGGTATTTAAAAATTGTGCATTCATTCCAATTTTCAACAATATTTAAAGTATGTCGACCAGCGCTTTTACCTCCCCAAGTTTGAATAAGTTTGAAAATTTCAAATAGCAAATCATCATTTGGATTTTTGTTATATTCTATAATATTATATTCAATCTTGTCTGGTATATTTTGTTCTGTAACATCTGATTCAATATAATTTTTATTTATCATTGTTGATATCATACCTCTCATTGAAGAAAAACCTTCCCATGAGTAATTATTAAACCAATATTGATAATCAATTTTTGGAAAATTTGCCATATTTTTTATTTTAATTATGTGATTTCAACTTTTTTGAAGTTTTTTTCAAACCCTTCTATTTTATTTTTAAAAAACTTTTTAGGATAGTGTCATAATATTTTAATAATCCCATTCCAAAACTTCTTCAGAAGTAAATTCATCTCCCTCTTTTCCTAATTCATCATATAAAGTTGCGTAAGCTAATTTTTCTAGGATGTCATAAATATCTTGTTCAATATCTATATCATGAGTACTAATATCCCAACTATCTTTTAACTTAAACTCTTTGTTACTTTCATTTTTAAAGGAAATGTTTGAACCTTTTGGTGATTCTTCAGCGTTTAACCATATTTCTATTCCGTTAATTTTTGTATCTCCATTAATTGAAATAATTGACTCCATTTCTCTTCCATTCTTTTCATCAAAAAATAAAGTTTTTGGTCCTTGAATTACTTTAATCGTGTACATATTTATTTATTTTATTCAGCTACTCTTCTTTGGATTTTCGCTTACTCCAAGTTTTTTAAATTTATTTTTCTTTATCTACCATTTCAACCCAATAATCATAAGCCTCCTGATTAATTTCATCTTGCTCATCAGTAACCAGTAGACTGCTCCATATATTGTCCATAACGGTTTCAATCCAACCATCGCCATTGTAATCTCCATAATATTCTTTTAGATGGTCAACAAATTCGATTAAATCTTTAGAATCATTATATTTAATTATAATTGCAAAATCACCATCTCCTTCACCGTCTTCAGCATTTTTAAAAGTAATTATATGCTCATATAAGCTCATTGAATCAGTAAAAGTTGTACTTTGATATTTAAATTCTTCCATATAATTTTGTATTTATGTTATTAAGCTACTCTTTAAAGGATTTTCGCTTACTCCATTTTTAAATATTTGATTTTAGAATAGATTTTTAAATTTATTACTCATATTCCACTAAAATATTACCATCTTTATCAAAATATAATTTAAAAGATTTAGGATAACTGTCAAAAGCTTTATATAGTAATTCTTCATAACTATA
>CAMCBB010000043.1 GCA_945872875.1 Flavobacterium psychrophilum | reverse complement strand
ATCCAACCACTTTTGTCGAATTAAATCGGTTACATCAATTGTAGCGCCATTAACAACAATTGGAGTTAAACCATAATCGGAAAAACTTTGGCTGTTTTGGTATTCTTCATAATACCCTTTCCCTTTGGTATAATGAACCGCTAAATTGGTGTTCCAATTGCTAGAAAATTTCTCATTCCAATGCAGTTGAAAATGATCTTGTTGGTAATTATCGGTTTGGTTATCATAAAAACGGATGTTTCCAAAAGCATCGGTGTACATTCCGGCAAAGTTAAAAGTGCGATCACCATTCAAGGTTTCGCCATCAATTCCATACCAAGATAGGTAAGTTTTTTCTTTACCACCAAAAACAAGCGCTTTTATCAATGTAGTTTTACCTACATAAGTACCTTGCAAAAAATAGGACTTTAAGTTAGAAGAGGCTCTATCTATATACCCATTTGAATTAATTTGCGATAAGCGACCCGCAATTTCAAAGTGATCATTCATCAAACCAGTACTAAATTTTACCGTATTCTTTATCGTATTAAAACTACCAACCGAATTTGACAATTCTCCACTACTTTTCTTTGAATATGAGTCGGTAAGCATGTTTAAGCTTGCGCCAAATGAACCTGCGCCGTTGGTTGAAGTACCTACTCCGCGTTGCAATTGCAAACTCTCTACAGAGGATGCAAAATCTGAAATGTTTACAAAGTAAGTGCCATTACTTTCCGAATCGTTGTAGGGAATTCCGTTTATGGTCACATTCACTCGGGTGGCATCGCTTCCGCGGACACGAATTCCGGTATAACCCACACCATTTCCAGCATCGGAAGTTGTAACTACCGAAGGCATAAAATTCATTAATATAGGAATATCCTGACCTAAATTGCGATACTGATAATCTTTGTTGGTTAAATTACTAAAACTAACTGGTGCTTTTGAAGTGGCGCGAACTGCTGAAACCAGCACGTCATCTAATTGATTAACCTTAATAGAATCTTTGGTTTTTTCTTGACTAAAAGTAAGGCAAGTAAAAAGTAAGGAAAAACCCGTTGCAAAAAAGTAAGATTTCGGCTTTTGATTAAATATAAATTCCATCCGTAAAATTAATACGAATAAAAAGAGGTAATTATTCTTTGTTAAAAATGTTTGTTTCCAATGACTATGAATAGCGTGCGCTCTATTTTGTCATTTTTTCCCTTAGCAGCATTACCTGCTCAGGTTCATTGGGTATAATCTCAGCTCGTTATTTAGAGCACCCCTTTTGAGACAGGCAAATATATTAAATCCTATTTGAATAAATAGATTTCAAAATAAAAATTAGAATTAATTTACAGATTGATGAGCTGGTTTCAATAAATCATTCACCGTTTTCACTGGATTAAATGTAAACAAAGGCACCTCTACAAATACGGTAAGCCAATTCGCCATTGCACCATTCCAAAGACCTGGTAATTCATAGGCTTTTAGCAGTTTTCCGTTATTATTTTTCTCTACAATAAAACCTGTATTGTTATCTATATATTGAGTTAAGTCAAAATATTCTCCTTTAAAATTTTTAGAACTGCATACTAAATCTACTGGGTTAAAATGGGTAGATTTTTCAAGAATTTTAGTTTGATCTGCATCAATTTGTGAGGCTTCAATAATCTGCAGATAGGTATTTCCTTTTATATCTCTTACCCAAAAAGGACCTCCGCCAGGTTCTCCTTCATTTTTTACCATTCCACAAACGCGAATTGGTCTGTTTAATAAATTATGAAGGTATTCGATTTTACTTTCTTTGGTGTATTTTGTATAATCTTCGGTTATAGAAATTTTTAAATTGGATGAAATAAAATGTATTATTTCTGATAAATTATTTTCTGAAACCAACCCACTATCCAATATTTTCAAATAATCAAATATACTTTCTTGAAGTAGTGTCAGTTTTCCTGCTAATGCCTTTTTATATAAAGCAACTTCTTGTATATGATTTTGAATTACATTGTCAATGTTTTTAATAAAAATAACATCCGCTTTTAGATTGTTTAAATTATCAATTAAAGCTCCATGTCCACCAGGTCTAAAAACCAATTGATTTTTATCATCTCGAAACGGTTTACCTTCAAGATCAAGAGCAATTACATCTGTTGCTTTATCTTGATAGGAGTAATTTACATTAATAGAAATTCTATTTTGAGATTCAAATTTGCTTTTTATTTTATTTATTATTTCCTCAAATCCACCTTGATGTTCTTCGGTAACCGTAAAATGTAAATGGGATTCATTATTGGAAGAAGCATAAGAAACACATTCATTTAGGTGCTCTTCTATTGCGGTTGTAATATGATTATTGGCATATTTATGAAATGGCAATACCCCTTTTGGTTTATTTGCAAAATTAAAATGAGAAGGCGATAGCATTGCATTTATAAAAGCATAGTCTTGTTCGTCTTTACTGCAATTCTTGAAATCAGGAGTTACTATTTTAGCGGTTTCTAGTACCGCATCATAAAAAGCAAACTTCTCTTTAGCAACTAAAAAAATGGGTAGGTTTTTATCTTTTTTCCTATTGATATAGGCATTTATTGTTTCTTCGTTTGGCGTATAATCATTTATAAATTCGGTCAAAAATTTAAACATTCTGCTTGCCGCACCAGATGCAGGAACAAATTTTTTAATCTTTAAATTTTTCTTTTTTCCATCAAAAATAGTTGCAAAATACTTTGCCTGTTCTTCTGAAAGTGGCTCTATTCCATCATTAAGTATGGCAGGCCTGTCAATATTAATTTTTGGCAATCCGTTTATTAATAATTGAAATTGGTTAGAAACCGTGTCTAAATTTATATTTCGATTTATAATCCCTACAAAATCATTCGAATTAAAGCCTAATTCTTGAGCTTTAGTAAAATCAGAATTTATTTGAGTTGATTTTTGTTTAAGATTTTCTTCCATTCTATATAGGCTAAAACAGCTAAAATTGTAAAAATTATATATTGCAAAGATAACATTCCTAGGCCTCTATATGCAAATAAAGGCACCGCAATTACATCTCCAATAATCCATAAAGTCCAGTTTTCGATTTTTTTTAATGCCATGTACCACATAGCAGTAAAAAATATTCCTGAAGTAAAAATATCAATATAATTAGGAATTTCAAGCGTATAATGAAAATATTTATATACCAAATAAGTAATTACTATGGTAAAGAAAAACATGAAAAGTCCAATGATTTTTTCTTGATTATTGGTTTTGGATATACTTAATTCAACTTTTTGCGATTTAGTAGACCATTTATACCAACCATAAATACTCATGATAGAATAATAAAAATTCATTGTCATATCTCCAAAATAGCGCGCTTGAAATAACAAATAAACGGTAATTATTGTAGAAATTAACCCCGTTGGGTACACCCAAATATTTTCTTTTTTAGCGCAAAAAACACTTATTATTCCGAATACAAAAGCCAAAAACTCCAAAGTTATTTGAAGCGTTGAAGCGTTTTTATATTGAGAAAGGAAAAAATCGATCAAAATAGATTTGGGTTTTAGGTTCTAAAAAAATTAGTGTCATTTTCAAATGCGGTACCTATTACTACCATGTCAGCTCCTGCTTGAAATGCATTTTCAATTTCTTTTTTGGTACGAATACCACCCCCAACAATAACTGGAATTTGTATGTTGTGAGAAACTAAAGTAATCATTTCTGTTGGAACGGCTAATTTAGCTCCGCTTCCTGCTTCCAAATAAATTAATTTATTGCCAATATATTCACCAGCCTGAGCAGTTTGCAATACATAATCGGCATTGTTACGAGGTAAAGGATTGGTTTTACTAACGCGTTCAACTGCTGTTTCATGGCCGCTTTCAATTAAAATATAGCCCGTGGAAATAATTTCTAAGTTGGTTTTTTTTAATATTGGAACAGCATTAACTTGATGTTCAATTAAATAATCAGGATTTCTGCCTGAAAGTAACGTTAGAAATAAAATCCCGTCTGCATTTGCCGAAATTTGTGAAGGATTTCCAGGAAAAAGTAAAATTGGTAACTCAATTTCCGACTTTAATTTAGCAATTAATTCATCCAAATAATCACCTGCAAAAGAACTACCACCAACAAAAATATGGGTTGCTGGAGTAGTATTTATTTTTTGGCATAAATTAGCAATTTCTTCCATTGACACTTTATCTGGATCAATAAGAATTGCCAATAGTTTTTTATTTAAAGCTTTCGCAGCCAGTATTTGAGAATATATAGATTCCATTATTAATTTTCAAACGCACAAACGTAGATATAATCTTCTGCGGAATTAAATATTATTTTGAAGTCCTCTATTTGCGAATTAAATCGTAATTGCGCCATGGCTTTTTTGTCTTCCAAATTAAATTCGTTTTCAAAAATATGATTCGGAAAACTAATTCCTTCCATACTTTTTATCTTAAAAATACTCTCTTTAATTCCCCAGATAACGGTTGCTTTTTGAATTTTTTCTGTATCAGATAAATTTTCTAAATGGGAAACATCCATAAATCTGGAAGCAATTTTTAATGACTTTTCTTTTACCAATTCTAAATCGATACCAATTGAATGTGTGCTTACAGCAATTGCAGAAAATTCATGAGAATGAGAAATAGATATGCACTTTCCATCCATTAAATGGGGCTTCCCAAAGGAATCATAATACAAGTCAAAATCAGAATAACCAAGATGTTGCAAGAGCATTCTTACAGCTAAAAAACCTTTTTGATGGCTTTCTGATTTCATCGAATCAACTCTTTTTTGGGAAGAGCTGTTTAATTTAATAGCGCCTTTAAACCATTCTAATTCTTCGGTAATTTTCCAAAGATAGAGCGAAGCAGAATCATTTAATATAACTTCTTTAAATAAAGGCATTTAGTATTTTATTGTTTTACAGTGGCTTAAGAACATAAACATTTCATAAATTTTAAAATAAATTATTAAAATCGAAACCTATGTTGTAATTTTGCGCCAAATTAAAAACAAATATACATAATAGATGAGTACACAAACATTACCTTATGTAGCTTTTAAAGTGAAAGATATTTCGCTTGCAGCTTGGGGAAGAAAAGAAATTGAATTGGCTGAAGCAGAAATGCCGGGTTTGATGGCGTTAAGAGCAGAATACAAAAACGAACAACCTCTTAAAGGTGCTCGTATTGCAGGATGTTTACACATGACCATACAAACTGCTGTATTAATTGAAACTTTAATTGCTCTTGGTGCAGAAGTTACTTGGTCATCTTGTAATATTTTCTCAACACAAGATCAAGCCGCTGCTGCTATTGCTGCTGCCGGAATTCAGGTTTATGCTTGGAAAGGTTTGAACGAAGAAGATTTTGATTGGTGTATTGAGCAAACTTTATTCTTTGGTGAAAATAGAGAACCATTAAACATGATTTTGGATGATGGTGGAGATTTAACTAATATGGTTATTGATCGTTACCCACACTTAGTTGCTGGAATTAAAGGATTATCTGAAGAAACTACAACTGGAGTTCACAGATTATATGAAAGAGTAAAAGCGGGAACTTTACCAATGCCTGCAATTAATGTTAATGATTCGGTTACTAAATCGAAATTTGACAATAAATACGGTTGTAAAGAGTCGGCTGTGGATGCTGTTCGTAGAGCTACTGACTTAATGTTGGCTGGTAAAAGAGTAATTGTTTGTGGATATGGTGATGTTGGAAAAGGAACTGCAGCTTCTTTTAGAGGTGCAGGTTCTATTGTAACAGTAACTGAAATTGATCCTATCTGTGCGCTTCAAGCAGCAATGGACGGATTTGAAGTGAAAAAATTAAACACCGTTATTGGAACTGCAGATATTATTGTAACTACAACTGGAAATAAAGATATCGTTTTAGGTTCTCATTTTGAGAAAATGAAAGACAAAACGGTTGTTTGTAATATTGGTCACTTTGATAATGAAATTGACATGGCTTGGTTAAACAAAAATTTTGGTCACACCAAAAATGAAGTAAAACCTCAAGTTGATATCTATAATGTTAACGGTAATGACATTATCATCTTGGCAGAAGGTCGTTTAGTAAACCTAGGTTGCGCTACAGGTCACCCAAGTTTTGTAATGAGTAATTCATTTACAAACCAAACTTTAGCTCAAATTGAATTATGGAATAACAGTGCTGCATACAACAATGAAGTTTATATGTTACCAAAACATTTAGATGAAAAAGTAGCAAGATTACACTTAGCTAAATTGGGTGTAGAATTAGAAACTTTACGTCAAGATCAAGCAGAATATATTGGAGTAGCTGTTGAAGGTCCATTTAAACCAGAATACTACAGATACTAATCAAGTATAAAGTAAGTAAATAAATAAAAAACCCTTGCAATAGCAAGGGTTTTTTTTATAAGAATTATATTATTTCTAATGCATCCTCAATAGTTTGATATACTTTTTGCAATTGGCTATTGGTAATTATATATGGGGGTAATACATAAACAACATTTCCTACCGGGCGCAAAATCACTCCGTTTTCAATAAAGAAATAATATAATTTATTTCGAAGGGAGCCATAATAACTTTCTTTTATATCCGATTTTATTTCAAGTGCAAATATTACTCCGAGTACCCGCGTGGTTCTTACTTTAGAATGATTCTTTATTTTGTTTTCAAAATCCAAATGGCATTGGTTAACACGCTTTATATTAGCTTGTATTTCGGGAGTTTGTAATAATTCCAAACTTGCTAAAGCCGCTGCACAACCTGTCGGATTAGCTGTAAACGTATGCCCGTGAAATAAAGCTTTGTTAATATCATCATCGTAAAATCCGTCGTAGATTTCTTGCGTAAAGGTGGTAATTGCCATTGGAATGGTGCCTGCGGTTAAGGCTTTTGACAAACACATCATGTCCGGTTTATTTATAAGATAATCAGTTGCAAAATTCTTTCCAGTTTTACCAAAACCTGTCATGACTTCATCGGCAATAGTAAAAACAGAATGGACTTTACACAAGGCAATCATTTTATCTAAAACATCTGGCGAATACATTACCATTCCTGCTGCACCGAGAACTAATGGCTCGAATATAAAGGCAGCAAATTCGTTGGATTTTAAAAGTTTTTCTAAAACTTGAACTGATTTTTCTTCGTTACCTTTGGTTGGAACTGGAATGCGAACAACTTCTAAAAGTAAACCTTTGAATGCCTCTGTAAAAAAAGTAATTCCGCTAGTAGCCATTGCTCCAAAGGTATCTCCATGAAACGCATCTTCAAAAGCTATAATTTTGGTTTTTTTTATTCCTTTATTATAATTGTATTGTAATGCCGTTTTTATTGCAACTTCAACGGCAGTAGAACCATTATCAGAATAAAATAATTTCTTTTGATTTGAAGGTAAAATCTCCATCAATTTCTCAGAAAGTACTACTACAGGTTCGTGAGTAAACCCTCCAAAAAGAACGTGCTCTAAAGTGGTTAATTGTTTGTAAATGGCATCTGCCATATATTTATTTGAATGCCCGTATGGATTTACCCACCAAGAGGCAATTGCGTCTATGTATTCTTTACCGTTTTCATCCCAAAGCAACGCTCCTTCACCTTTTACAATAGCCACAGCAGCTGCAGCAGTTTTATGCTGAGTATAGGGATGCCAATTGTGTTTTTGATCTCTTTGTGAAAGACTCATTGGAATTGTAGATTATTGATTATCGATTATTGCTTTCTGAATTTAAAGTTTTAATAAATTATCGCGAAATTCATCTGCATATTGCTGAATTACATTGGCATCAAAGTAGGGTTCTTCTTCAATTCGTCCAATGAATTTAGCTTTGGTTTTTGCCAAGATAATTGCTTCGGTAGCTTTATTTTCGTCTCCAGAAAAAATAATGCCAGCTAAAGGAATTTTTCTAATTTTTAAAGCTTCAAATGATAATAAAGTGTGATTGATGCTTCCTAAATAATGTCGGGAAACCAAAATTACTTTATAATCCTTTTCAATTAAATCGATAATACAATCGGTATCATTTAAAGGCACCAATAATCCGCCAGCGCCTTCAATAACTATATGATTAGTGGTTTTTGGCTCATTAATTTCTTTAATATCGATTGTAATTTGGTCAATGGCTGCGGCCAAATGCGGACTTGCGGGCGTATTTAATTTGTAACTGTTCGTGTGAATTTCGGTTTTATTATTCGATATGTATTTTTGAATTTTATGACTATCCGAATTGTCTAAATCTCCCGCTTGAATGGGTTTCCAATAATCGGCTTCCAATGCTTGCGTAACTATAGCAGAAGCAATGGTTTTGCCAACGTCTGTTCCGATTCCTGTGATAAATAGTTTCATATTATTAAAATGTAAAGTTACATAACAAACATAAAACTTCTGATATTTCTTCTTCCGAATTATAAGAATGCAAACAAAATCGTAATCGTTCTTGACCTTCGGGTACAGTTGGAGATAAAATAGCTTTTACATCAAATCCTTTTTCTTGCAAATTAGCAGCAATAGATTTTACTTTTTCATTACCTGGAATAATAGCACATTGAATGGCCGACTTGCTATAAACAAAAAGCGATTTTAAACCGCGTTGGGTTTTATCTTGATTGAAAAATTGAATATTTTGCTTCAGGTTTTGCATTGCTACTTTTTCAGTTTTTAAATGCTGGTAGGCAATTAATATGGTTGCAACCGAATGTGGAGAAAGCCCTGTGGTATATATAAAACTTCGTGCAAAGTTGACCAAGTAACTTTTTAGTTCTTCGCTACCAATAATGGCTGCTCCATGGCAACCTAGTCCTTTACCAAATGTGATAATTCTTGCAAATACTTTATCCTGTAACCCTAAACTATACACTAATCCTTGTCCGTTTTCTCCAAAAACGCCCAATGCATGCGCTTCATCAACCACCAAGTGGCAATCATATTTTTCACAAAGAGTAACCAATTCTTCAAGATTGGGGCAGTCTCCATCCATTGAGAAGACCGATTCGGTTACCACAAACACTTCGACAAGCTCAGTGTGACAACGATTTATTATCGATTCTAAATCATCCAAATCATTGTGTTGAAATTTGAAAGACTTAGCATTACTCATTGTGATACCGTCTCGAATAGAAGCGTGACACAATTCGTCATACAAAATAACATCATTTCGCTGCGGCACTGAGCTAAAAAAGCCAACATTGGAATCGTAGCCCGAATTGAAAATTAAAGCTGCAGGAGCATCGTGAAACTTAGCAATGGTATTTTCTGCAATAGCATAAAGATTGTGATTACCTGAAATTAATCGAGAGCCAGTTGCGCCATTTACTCTTATATTATTATTTAGAAGATACTCATGTGTTTGATTGAAAATTTCGTCTGAACTAGCAAAACCTAAATAATCATTCGATGCAAAATCGATCAAATCTTTTGAAACAGGCAATTCCCGCAAGGCATTATTTACTTGGCGTTGTTTTAGTTTTTGGGCAAGTGCTTTGGGAAATTGTTTCATCTATCAAAAATAAAAAAAGCCAAACAAATATGCTTGGCTTTTAAGTTTTATTTTGAAATTGTCTTAGTCTGCTAAAACAATTACTTTATTGTCTTTCATCTCAATAGTTCCAGATGCAATTTCTAAGTTGAAGTTTTGATCATTTACTTTTGTAAATTTATTTTCAACTTCTTTTTGAAAATTAAAACTAGTTGCTGTAATTTTTACAGTTCCTTGTTTTAAAATGGAAACTATTGGCGCGTGATTATTTAATATTTGAAAAGAACCATCAACTCCTGGTAAAGAAACCGAAGTAACCTCTCCTTTAAATAATGTAGCTTCTGGTGATACTATTTCTAAAATCATAATTTTTTGAGTTAGAAGATGGAAGTTGGAAGTTGGAAGTAAAAAACAAATAAGTCTTCTAACTTCTAGCTTCTAGCTTCCAGCTTTATTATGCTTCCGCTAACATTTTTTGTCCAGCCTCGATAACATCATCAATAGTTCCTTTAAGGTTGAATGCTGCTTCTGGCAAGTGATCTAATTCACCATCAATAATCATGTTGAATCCTTTGATAGTATCTTTAATATCAACCAATACTCCAGGAATACCTGTAAATTGCTCAGCTACGTGGAAAGGTTGAGATAAGAATCTTTGAACTCTACGAGCTCTAGAAACTGATAATTTATCTTCTTCAGATAACTCTTCCATACCAAGGATCGCGATGATATCTTGAAGTTGTTTGTATTTTTGAAGGATCTCTTTTACTCTTTGAGCACAATCGTAATGATCTGCACCTAAGATTTCTGGAGTTAAAATTCTTGAAGTAGAATCTAGTGGATCTACCGCTGGATAAATACCTAACTCAGCAATTTTACGAGACAATACAGTTGTTGCATCTAAGTGAGCAAATGTAGTTGCTGGTGCAGGGTCAGTTAAGTCATCCGCAGGAACATATACCGCTTGTACTGATGTAATAGAACCTTTTTTAGTAGAAGTAATTCGCTCTTGCATCGCTCCCATTTCGGTTGCTAATGTTGGTTGGTATCCTACCGCAGATGGCATACGACCTAAAAGTGCCGATACCTCAGAACCTGCTTGTGTAAAACGGAAGATATTATCAACGAAGAAAAGTACATCTTTACCTTGATCTGATCCAGCTCCATCACGGAAATATTCAGCGATTGAAAGACCTGATAAAGCAACACGTGCTCTTGCCCCTGGTGGCTCATTCATTTGACCGAAAACGAAAGTAGCTTTAGACTCTCTCATTCCTGGTTTGTCAACTTTAGATAAATCCCATCCTCCATTTTCCATAGAGTGCATGAATTCTTCTCCGTATTTAATAATTCCTGACTCTAACATCTCACGAAGTAAGTCATTTCCTTCACGAGTTCTTTCACCTACTCCTGCGAATACTGAAAGTCCACCATGACCTTTTGCGATATTGTTAATTAACTCTTGAATCAATACTGTTTTACCAACTCCAGCTCCACCAAACAAACCAATTTTTCCTCCTTTTGCATAAGGCTCAATCAAATCGATTACTTTAATTCCGGTGAATAATACTTCTGAAGAGGTAGATAAATCTTCAAATTTAGGAGCAGAACGGTGGATAGATAATCCGTTATCTCCTGATTTTGGTAGATTTCCTAAACCGTCAATAGCGTCTCCAATTACATTGAATAAACGTCCGTAAACATCTGGACCGATTGGCATTTGAATTGAGCTACCAGTTGAAACTACATCTGAACCTCTACTTAATCCGTCTGTAGAGTCCATTGAAATTGTACGAACGGTATCTTCACCAATGTGAGATTGCACTTCTAATACTAGTATAGTACCATCTTTTTTAGTGATTTCTAATGAATCATAGATTTTTGGTAATTCTGTGTCTTTAGTGTTGAATACTACATCAACTACTGGTCCGATGATTTGAGAAACTTTCCCTATTGCTTTTGACATTGCTTATGTATTTATTTAATAGCGATTTAGAATTGAAAAAATAATGTCTTTTTTCAGAGTGCAAAGATAATTTTTATAAATAGAAAATCAATAGCGAAAAGTGATTTTTTTTGACTTTTTTTTGACTTTTTTTATAGCATCCAACTTATATCAAAGAAATCAATATTATGCCAACAAAAAAACCACCAACTGGGTTGGTGGTTTTAAAATTTATATGTTTTGAAAATTATAATACTGCTGGGAAAAGTGATCTGTAATTACCAACATTAGGTCCTTTTAAATTAGATCCGTATTTAGCATTTATTGCTTCAATAAATTTATTAGCAATTAGTGCATATCCTTTTGGACTTGGGTGAACACCGTCTAATGAGAAAGCATTTCCAGTTACAAAAGTGGAATTCAAGGTAAATCCATTATAAGAAACTCCTGTGGTTGCAACTTGAGCCATAACAGCATTAGTATTTACAAACGCCAGCCCTTTTGCAGCAGCAATAGATTGAATTGAACTGTTAAATGCGTCAGTTGCTGTAACTACTTCTGCCGTTTCAGCAGCAGTTAAAGTAGTATTATCTTGCATTGGGTAAGAAACTCCAACAGTGTTAAATGGAGCTGGAGCACCAGATTGAGTTGTGCCTATAACTGTCTGTGCAGTTAATAATATATAATCTCTTGATCCTGTACCTTTAGCATGTCTAGCTCTACCGTATAAATTTCCTAAAAAAGTAGCGGTAGTTGCCCCTAATGTAGGTGTAAGTGCTCCTGTAATAAAGGTAGCTAAATTTGGTAAACTTTCATCAACTATAAGCAATGGATTTTTTTCTGTTGTTGAAGCATTGTTGTCGTCTGCTACTAAAGTTGAGAATCTACTAGGTTGATTTAATGCAGTTGTAATTTGATTAATTGCTCCAAACAATTGGTTCAACTGACCGGCACTTGCAGCTGGTAATCCAGGAATTGGATTAGTTGGCACAGTTGTAAAAAATGGAGCTGAATTTACATAAGGGATGTTTGCAACAACTCCTTTAGCACCATTTGCTGTTAACCCATTAACTAATGTATTGTAAACTGATGCGAAAGCTGTTGGATCCGTAATATCATTTGAGCCATAAGTAGCTGGATTTGTATTTCCTAACTGATTTGTACCAGTTCCACCAGATGTAGCATAAGATAATACATCATTATTCCCTATCCAAAGAGAGAAAAATGTTGGATTTTGAGCTACAGCGTCTCCTAAAACAGTTGCGGTAGCTGAAGAAGCAAAACGCACATAATATGGATTTGCTGTTGTGCCAATTCCTAAAGGATTTCCATATGAATTAGAAACTAAATGAAAACTTTTTGCACCAGGTACACCCAAATTATTAAAAGCTCCTGTTAAGTGATTTAAAATTTCTGTACTTGGAGTCCCCGGTGCAGGTGCTAAAGGCGCACTTGAAATACCCGTGTAATATAGTCTAGGCCCGCTAACTAAGGTTCCACCTACTTTAAATCCACCAATATTATCTGCCATTAATGGAGTAGTGAAACTTCCTCCACCAACTAAAGCAAATTGCTCAGCCATAAGTGCAGGATAAGCTCCTTTTTGACCTTCAATAAAAAGAGCGCCATCGCTAAAACCAGCAGTTAATGAATTTCCTAATGAAACATATTTAGAAAAGTTTGCACTTCCCGAAGTTAATGGTAAGCCATCTGATGAATTTGCATCAGCAGTTACTTCATCATCATTATTACAAGCTACAAAGGTTAACGAAACCAAGAATAGCCATTTTATATTTTTTATCATAATAGTTTAATATTAGTTATTATTGAAATTAAGGATTGATAGTTAAAGATGCAAAATATTGTTGCCCAATTAATCCAGCTCCAAGAACTTGTCGGTATTCATTTCCGCCAAGATTTGCTGCTCCTAATTTAAGAACTGATTTTAATTTTGGAAGCGCGTAGCTAACTTGTGCATCAATTACAGTAGCAGCATCGATCATACCATCAGCAAAAGTAGATTGCCATAAATATTCGCTATTCCATCTTCCGCTAATATTGAAGCCAAAGTTTTTGAACAATTTATCATTACTAATTGACGCTTTAGCTCTATGTTTTGGGGTATTAAATCCGGCTTCAAAGCTTGGGTCTTTAGATTGATCAAAATCAAATTGAGCATAGTTATAATTAGCACTTAATTCAAAATCTTTATACACTTTTTTAGAAACTCCAAATCCAACTCCTAAAGAGTTGATTTCAATGTTGGTATTAGTATATAATTGATAATTTCTAGTGTTTCCATTTGTTAATGCATGCACTGATTGTGCGCCTAAATCTGTTGGTCCACCAGCAATATTTGGATTATCTACTGCTTTTCCGTATAATGGAGCTACAACTGTAAGGTTTCCTAAGAAATCATTGTATACATTATAATAACCATTTACATCAAATGAGAATCCTTTAATTTGACCTCTATATCCTAATTCTATTGCTTTTACCGTTTCTGGTTTTACTAACCCTGCATTAGATTTTTTTAATAAAGCAGCAGCAGCAACCGGATTAGATCCAGCTAAAGCAGCAAATGCTTGAACTGATGCAGCAGTATATGAGTTGTTATAAGCATTTACTCCAGTCATTACAACGGTAGTTCCTCCTGCAAAAGCTTGTCCAACTGGGGTAGCAACAGGTAATGTTTCAGTATATCTAATTAAGTTATCAGGAGCAGAACCTACTAATACCGCACTTCCTACATTAAATCCAATGTATTGATCTTGTGTAGTTGGGTTACGGAAACCAGTTTGGAAAGACCCTCTAAAAGTATGGTTTTTTTGTGAACCAGCAGAGTAAACTGCAGAGACTCTTGGAGAGTAATTACCATCAAAGTTTTGAGACTTGTCATATCGAATAGACCCTGTAAGTTTCAAACGATCGTCCATTAATTTCTTTTGAGCTTGAGTATATATTCCATATTCATTATAATAAATAGG
>CAMCBB010000042.1 GCA_945872875.1 Flavobacterium psychrophilum | reverse complement strand
TCGTTCACCTTTTCTCATTTCAGTTATTGCAGCATCCAAAGCTTTTTCAGTAACTCCTTGGTCTTTTAATATCTGGGCGATTTTGCTTTTCGATTTAAAAATTGCCAAAATTAAATGTTCAATAGAAACAAACTCATCATTTCTTTTTGTAGCTATTATTTCCGCTTCATTCAGAGTAGTAGAGGCATCACGAGAAAACATAAGTTCTCCTCCAGTTACTTTAGGAAAGCTTTGAATGGTTGCTTCTAATATTTTCTTGAATAGCTCAATGTTAACATTTAGTTTTTTTAAAATAAATGGAGTAACATTTTCATCAACTTCCAGAATACCTTTAAAAAGGTGTTCATTTTCAAGTTGCTGTTGTCCCAATTCCTGAGCAATTAGCTGTGCTTTCTGCAAAGCTTCTTGCGATTTTATTGTAAATTTATTTATGTTCATTGTGTTGTTTTTAATAGTTTTATTTAAATAAATAAATTCTATATTTGATGAATGTTGGACAATTTGTATTCCAATACTAAATTATAGACAAAATGACATTTTTTTCGGATGAAATCCATATAAAGTTACGACAAAAAGTCTTAAAAAATGACAAATTATGAGTTTATTTGATAAAATATTTGGAGGTGCCGAAGAAGAAAAACAAGATTCTAAAATAGGATGGAGGAAATTAACCGATTTAGGGCAACTTAATGAAATTTTAGATAATTCTAATGAAAAGCCAGTGGTTATTTTCAAGCACAGTACCCGTTGCAGTATAAGTAGAATGGCTTTGCGACATTTTGAAAATGAATTTGATTTAGAAGGAAAAGTCATTCCTTATTTTTTAGATTTATTAAACTATAGAACTATATCTAACGAAATTGCCTCTAAATTTGAAGTAGAGCACCAATCGCCGCAATTACTATTAATTAGTAAAGGAAAATGTATTTATGATGCTTCCCATAATGCTATTGAAGTAGAATCTTTGCATCGTTATTTGTAATAATCTTTTAAGAATATATAAATAAGCAAAAACGCATTTGATATTTCAAATGCGTTTTTTTATAACTATTTTATTTTCTTATTTTATTCTGTTTAAGAATTTGTTTCAATTTTGCTTTTAAATCTTCCCCAGTATCATAAATCATTTGCTCATTACTAGGAAACGGAACGGATCTTTTGTCGAAATAACTTAAATAAGTATCGTCGCAAGCCAACCTGTCTCCACTGTATTTAGAATAAATATTTTCAAAAATAAATTCACTAGCAACCGGAAATGTATTTAGTAACTGATTAGTATTTAAATCAATATAATCTATTTTAGCAGTTACTTGAGCCGATTTAAATTGTCTGGATTCAAAAATAGTTGCTTTGATAGTTTTAAAATTATCCACTCTAACTGGAACTCCTTTGTCGTCTTTTACTTGATTTCCGTTGGCATCCAATAATGGTTTGGTACCATCTTTAACTTGTTTTTCTTTGTAGAATTCTTTCTCTTTTATTTGCTCTGGAGATATAGTAATTTCTCTAAAATTCACCAACAATCCATAGTCATAAGTAATCCCTTTTACACGATTGCTGTGGTAAACAGTCCAGTTATCGTTCAACCCAAAAGTGCTAAAGTCCAGTAAATCATTTTGCAAACGAACCGGAATTACCATATTTGTTTCGTTTTTAGTATAAACATTTACATAATCCGTTCCTTTTTGCTTTGCAAGAACCATTAGGCTAGTTGCATCTTTATAATTAGCATTCAATCCGTTTAAATAAACTAAATCATCATAAGCACGACGGAAATTCATTTTATCTTTAGTAGCCAAAAGCGCTTTGCAATTATCGTATAAATGTTTGGATAAAGCATTTTTGCTATTTATTATTTCATCCGAATAATCATCAAAAGGAAAAATTGCATCCCGATTTTCATTTATTAATTTTAAAGGAAGTACTGGTTTTATTATCTCTTGACGATTGTTTAATTGTACATAAGCATCATAAATTTTCTCAATAGTATTCGGATTGGCATCTTTAACCCATACGTTAATGTTTTGCAAATCTCGTTCTTTTGCTTTTGCAAATGCTTCTTCCAAAAGATAGATATACTCTTGTTTTCCCTTTGCTTCTTTACGGTTTCTTAATCCTTGAACTGCATTTTGAATTGCAGCATCATAATCACCAGATGTTAAAGATTGTCTGGTTTGTTTTACTCCACAAGAAGAGATGAAAATGAAAGCGATTAATAGTAAAGTAATTTTCTTCATAATATTTAGTTTTAAGCTTACTATTTAAACAATACAAATAGCAAGCCAAAAATTATATAAGCCTTATTTTCTTACAAATGGAGGTAATAATTTGCTAGAAACTTCGCCAAAGCCAATTCGCGTTGAACTGTTTTGACAATATCCTTTTATCGTAACCGTGTCGTTATCGTTGATAAATTTTCGTTCTGTTCCATCTTTCATTTTGATTGGATTTTTTCCACCCCAGGTTAGTTCCAACATCGAACCAAAGCTGTCTTCAGTTGGCCCAGAAATAGTTCCAGATCCCATCATATCTCCCGAATTTACTCGACAACCGTTAGAGGTATGGTGTGTTAATTGTTGTGACATTGACCAATACATGTATTTGAAATTGGATTTTGAAATCAAACTTTCTTCAATATTTTCAGGTTTTAAATATACTTCAAGATTGATGTCAAAGGTATGTTTTCCTTTTTGTTGCAAATAGGGAAGAGGTGTTGGCTCTTGTTTAGGACCTTTGGTTCGAAAAGGTTCTAAAGCATCCATAGTAATAATCCAAGGGGAAATTGAAGAAGCAAAGTTTTTGGCTAAGAAAGGTCCTAGCGGCACATATTCCCATTTTTGAATATCTCTAGCGCTCCAATCGTTTAGTAATACCATTCCGAAAATATAATCTTCCGCTTCATTGATCAAAATATTTTCACCCATTACATTTACGTCTGTGGTGATAAAGGCAGTTTCTAATTCAAAATCAACCAATCTTGAAGGTCCAAATACCGGACTTGTTTCTCCGTTTGGTAAAGTTTGTCCCATTGGACGATGAACCGGAATTCCAGAAGGAACAATAGTAGAACTTCTTCCATGGTATCCAACCGGAATGTGAAGCCAGTTTGGTAACAACGCGTTTTCGGGATCTCGAAACATTTTTCCAACATTGGTAGCGTGTTCTTTACTGGAATAGAAATCGGTGTAATCTCCTATTAAAACAGGAAGTTGCATTTCGATGTCTTTCATTTTAAAAATGATAATCTCTCTATGTTCTTTATTGTCACGAAGTAAAGGATTTTCAATATCAAACAATTCGCTCAATTTGTTTCGAACCAATCGCCATGTTTTTTTTCCATCCGAAATAAAATCATTCAAGGTGTCTTGCATGAACATATCATCGGTTAAATCAATCCCTTCAAAATAGCCTAATTGTTGCAATGCCCCCATGTCAATTGCACAATCACCAATACGAGTTCCAATTGTAATTACATCTTCTTTAGTTAAAAATACTCCAAATGGAATATTTTGAATAGGAAAATCACTGTTTGCTGGAACTTCTATCCAGGATTTGCGACTGGGGTCATTAGCTAAATTTGGCATAATAAAATGTTGATTTGTTGTTGAAAAAAATGTAATCAAATATATCATTTAGAATTTATTTGACAAACATATTTAGTAATTTTGACAAACAATTTTTTAAAACATAAAAACATGCAACGCGACGAAGAAATCTTTGACTTAATTCTTGATGAACAAGACAGACAAATACATGGAATAGAGCTAATTGCCTCTGAAAATTTTGTAAGTGACCAGGTAATGGAAACTGCAGGTTCTTGTTTAACCAATAAGTATGCAGAAGGTTATCCAGGTAAAAGATACTACGGAGGATGTGAAGTTGTGGATGTTGTAGAGCAAATTGCTATTGATAGAGCCAAAGCATTATTTGGAGCAGAATATGCAAATGTGCAACCGCATTCGGGTTCTCAAGCTAATACTGCTGTTTTTGCAGCTTGTTTGCAACCAGGTGATAAAATTTTGGGTTTTGATTTATCCCATGGAGGTCACTTAACTCATGGTTCTCCAGTTAATTTTTCAGGTAGAATTTATACGCCAAGTTTTTATGGTGTAGAACCAGAAACAGGTCAGTTTGATTATGATAAAATTCAAGCGATTGCGACTAAAGAGCAACCTAAATTAATCATTGCAGGAGCTTCAGCTTATTGCAGAGATATGGATTTTAAACGTTTCCGTGAAATTGCTGATAGCGTTGGTGCCTTATTATTAGCCGATATCTCGCATCCTGCAGGTTTAATAGCAAAAGGATTAATGAACGATCCAATTCCACATTGTCACATTGTAACTACTACAACCCATAAAACATTGCGTGGACCAAGAGGTGGAATGATATTAATGGGTAAAGATTTTGAAAATCCATGGGGTTTAACAACTCCAAAAGGTGAAATTAGAATGATGTCATCTTTATTAGATTTAGCCGTATTCCCAGGAAATCAAGGAGGGCCTTTAATGCATATTATTGCAGCCAAAGCAGTGGCTTTTGGAGAGTGTTTGTCTGATGAGTTTTTTAGATATGCAATGCAGGTTCAAAAAAATGCTAAAGCAATGGCAGCAGCATTTAATAAAAGAGGATACCAATTAATTTCAGGTGGAACTGATAATCACATGATGTTAATTGATTTAAGAAATAAAAACATTACTGGTAAAGAAGCTGAAAATGCATTGGTAAAAGCAGATATTACGGTAAATAAAAATATGGTTCCGTTTGATGACAAATCACCATTTATTACTTCTGGTATTCGTGTGGGTACACCTGCTATTACAACTCGTGGTTTAGTTGAAGAAGATATGGAAACCATTGTTGAATTTATTGATAGAGTTTTGATGAATCTTAATAACGAAGAAGTTATTGCTCAAGTTGCTGAAGAAGTTAACGAGATGATGGGAGAAAGAGCAATGTTTGTATTTTAGTCAATCAATAATTAATTATAAAAAAACCTTCGAATTTCGAAGGTTTTTTTATTTAGTATAAACTTGAATATTTGTGAGGTTGCGCTTCATGCATAATTGCATGCACCTTTTCAAAAATATCTTCAATGGATGGTTTAGAAAAATAATCTCCATCGGTTCCATAAGCCGGTCGATGCGATTTAGAACATAATGTTTGCGGAGCGCTATCTAAATATTGGTAACCATTTTGTTTTTCTATGATCTCTTGCAATAGGTAAGCACTTGCGCCACCTTGAACGTCTTCGTCAATTATTAATAGTCGATTCGTTTTTGCGATGCTTTTCACAACATCCTGATTAATGTCAAATGGTAATAACGATTGTGCATCAATAATTTCTGCATTGATTCCAATGCTTTCCAGCTCTTTAGCAGCTTGTTCAACTAATCTTAATGTAGATCCGTAAGTTACTAAGGTGATGTCAGTTCCTTCTTTAATGGTTTCCACTACGCCAATAGCGGTTTTAAATTCCCCTAAATTGGTTGGCATTTTTTCTTTTAATCGGTAACCATTTAAACATTCAATTACCAAAGCTGGCTCGTCTTTTTCTAATAGGGTGTTATAAAAACCAGCTGCTTTAGTCATGTTTCTTGGAACTAATACATGAATTCCTCGCACGGCATTAATTATCATTCCCATTGGAGAACCCGAATGCCAAACACCTTCTAAACGGTGACCACGAGTTCTTATAATTAAAGGTGCTTTTTGACGGCCATGCGTTCTGTATTGTAAGGTTGCCAAATCATCACTCATGATTTGAATGGCATATAATAAATAATCTAAATATTGAATTTCAGCAATTGGGCGTAAGCCTCGAAGTGCCATTCCGATTCCTTGTCCAAGGATGGTTGCTTCTCTAATTCCCACATCGGCAACGCGAAATTCCCCATATTTTTCTTGCATTCCTTCCAATCCTTGATTTACATCACCTATATTTCCAGAATCTTCTCCAAAAATTAAGGCCTCAGGGTATTTAGTGAAAATAGCATCAAAATTATCTCTTAAAACCAATCGTGCATCTACTTCATCAGAGTTATCCTCATATTTAGGGGCAACCTCTTTTGATGTTAATATATTATTTTCCGATTGTGAAAAAAGGTGCGAACTAAACTTAGGCTGGATTTTTGAAATATAGTTGGTGATCCATTCGCTAAGTTGTGTTTTTGAAGCAGTTTCATTCACCACCATTCGAAGAACTTTACGAGCAGTAGTTATTATTTCTTTACGGATAGGTTCTTTTATTGCATTTAACTCGGAACTTATTTTTTCAATAAATACTTTGTTTTCGCTGGTTTGAGCAACATTATTTAGCAACTCAACTAACTCTTTTTGTTCTTCTTTCATTGGAGTTACAAAAGAATTCCATGCATATTTTTTACCCTCGTTAACCTCTTTTTTGGCTTGCTCTTCAATAGCTTCAAGTTCTTCATTTGAAGCCAAATTATTTTCGATTAACCAATTTCGCATTTGGGCCAAGCAATCAAATTCTGTCTCCCAAGCTAATCGAGCTTCATTTTTATAACGCTCATGACTTCCAGAAGTGGAGTGCCCTTGTGGTTGCGTCAATTCTTTAACGTGAATTAATACCGGAACATGTTCTTCTCTAGCAATACTTGCAGCTTGCTCGTAGGTAGCAACTAATGATGGATAATCCCAACCATTAACTGTTAGGATTTCATATCCATTAGAATTAGAATCTCTTTGGAATCCTTTTAGAATTTCTGATATGTTTTCTTTGGTAGTTTGGTGTTTTGCATGAACTGAAATTCCGTATTCATCATCCCAAACACTTATAATCATTGGGACTTGAAGTACCCCAGCGGCATTAATTGTTTCAAAAAATAGTCCCTCTGAAGTGGATGCATTTCCAATGGTTCCCCAAGCAATTTCATTTCCGTTTTGTGAAAAATTAGTTTGTTTTATTTCGGAAACATTTCTATAAATCTTTGAGGCTTGTGCTAATCCTAATAATCGAGGCATTTGTCCAGCAGTAGGAGAAATGTCGGCACTTGAATTTTTTTGAGTAGTAAGATTTTTCCAATTTCCTTTATCGTCAAGCGAATGGGTTGCAAAGTGACCTCCCATTTGTCGACCTGCACTCATGGGGTCATAATTAATATCGGTATGGCCGTATAATCCAGCAAAAAACTGCTCAATTGAAAGTGCTCCAATTGCCATCATGAAAGTTTGATCACGGTAATAACCAGATCTAAAATCACCATTTTTAAATGCTTTGGCTAAAGCCAATTGCGGAACTTCTTTTCCATCACCAAAAATCCCGAATTTAGCTTTGCCAGTAAGCACTTCTCGTCTTCCTAATAAGCTACATTCTCTACTGGTAACAGCTATTTTATAATCATTTAAAACCTCTGCTTTAAAATCTTCAAAAGTAATTTCGACTTTATTTTCTGTTTCGGTCATAATTGAAAAAAGATTTTTTAAATCAAACAAAAATAATGAAAAAGAAGTAATAATAATACTCCTTCATGAAAAACACTTTGGTTAACAAAATTAGTATTTTACATATTCAGTAATTTCTAATCCATAACCAATCATCCCAACTCGTTTTGTTTGTTCTGTATTTGAAATTAATCTAATTTTTGAAATATCAATATCGTGAAGAATTTGTGCGCCAATTCCATAATCTTTGCTATCAATTACAATTTTTGGGGCTCTTAGGATTCCTTTTTCTTGTAATATTTTTAATTCGGTTATTCTGTTGAGCATATTTACCGATTGCATATCTTGGTTTATAAAAATTATAGCACCTTTCTCTGTTTGATTTATTATTTGAAAGATATTGTCTAATTGTTTGTCGGCATTATTGGTTAGAGTTCCCAATAAATCATTATTTACCTGAGTTGAATTTATTTTGGTTAAAATTGGCTCTCCAATATTCCAGGTTCCTTTAGTAAGCGCAATGTGTATTTGTTTGTTGGTTTTTTGTTCGTAGGCTCTTAATCTGTAGTTTCCAAAACGAGTTTGTACTTCAAAATCTTCTTTTTTTACAATAAGACTATCGTGTTGCATGCGGTAGGCAACCAAGTCTTCAATAGAAACTAATTTTAAATTGAATTTTTTAGCAACTTTAACTAATTGAGGTAATCTTGCCATGGTACCATCTTCATTCATGATTTCTACTATCACACCTGCAGGTTTATAACCTGCAAGTCTTGCAAAATCTATAGCAGCTTCAGTATGGCCAGTTCTTCTTAATACGCCACCTTGTTTTGCAACTAGTGGAAATATATGTCCAGGACGCGCTAAATTGAATGGTTTGGTTGTACTATCAATTAAAGATAATATGGTTTTAGCTCTATCTGCCGCAGAAATTCCTGTTGTAACACCGTTTCCTTTTAAATCTACAGAAACGGTAAAAGCAGTTTCCATGTAATCGGTGTTATTGCTCACCATAGGTCTTAATTCCAACTCCTTGCATCTGCTTTCGGTAAGCGGAGCACAAATTAATCCTCTACCGTGGGTAGCCATAAAATTGATCATTTCTGGAGTTACCTTTTCGGCTGCAGCCAAAAAATCGCCTTCATTTTCACGATCTTCATCATCTACAACAATAATAACTTTACCTTGACGTATATCTTCTATTGCTTCTTCTATGGTATTAAGTTGGAAAGACTTTGACATTATATTAAAAATTTATAGGATACTATTTGATTTTAATTTTGAGATATCCTTTTTGTTGTTAAAATAAATTAGGATATAAAACGGAAATGCTATTAATAAAGAAATAAACATTCCAGGTTCAATATTTTGATTTGTTTTTAATTCGATTTCTGTAACTAATTTTTGAGATTTTAGAACAAAAAATAAAAAAAGAATAATTGTTACGCACAAAAAAACAAGCGTCAAATTACTTTTTATAATAAGTAAACCTAAGAATGCTAAGATTGATATTGCATAAAGTACTAAATTGATTTTTGCAGTTTTATTATATTTTTCAATTAATTCAATTGGGAAAACAATTTCATTTGGTTTTATTTGGTTTTCTAGAACTACTGAAGTTAATTGGCGTGAAATAAGCGCATTTATTTTTTTAAAAAATAAAGTATTTTTTACAGGGTCTAATAGCCCATCAAAGCTAACCATTCCTCCAATATCATTTATTGCTCGGTAGGTAAGAAATAGTGCTAATGGTGTTAAAATCAAGGTGGATAGAAAAACACCAAGAAATGGAATAATTTGATTTTCTTCAGCTAATTTTATTCCGAATGTATTAATAAAGTGATAGCCAATAAAAATAGCTACTGCGAAAACAATTGGCAATCCCAATCCACCTTTTCGGATTATAGAACCAAGAGGAGCGCCAATAAAAAACATTAAAATACAGGAAAAGGCAATCTTAAACTTGTCAAAAAATGCAATCCAATGGTTGTTGATGTTTTTTAATTTTGCATCCATTTCTACTTGAGAACTACTAATAGAAAATCCAATATTTTCCATGTTGTTAATTGCAATTTTGTAAATTTCTTGTTTATCAATTGTGGATGTGTTTTTAATCAAATCTAAGCTATTTACTTTGCTAAGTTTTATAGAAGTTTGCGGAATAAAATAATTGTTATTAATTCCAGTTCTTAAATAAATATTGTCGGTATAGGATTCTAAATCTTTTTTATAATTTTTATTTAAGGAATCTAATGAATATCTTAACTCGTTTATATTTAGCATCCAGGTATTATCGGTAATGTCAAAATTTTCAGCATTAGTTTGGTTTAATTTAGATAGATCAATATTGATTACATCTTTCTTAAATGTTCCTTTTGCAAAAGGGATTTTGATTCGATCTGTATAATTATTTGGAATTATATCTTCATAATAGTTGCCATTGGTTAAAATTAACTTAAGTGTATTTGAGGTTTCACTGCTAACTAATTCACCTTTTTCTGCATTAATAACTGTGGTGTTTCCTTGACCAAAATCTAATTTTTTATGAATAGTAACACCTGTTAAATAGTTACCCTTGTCTCCCGATTTTTTTTTAACCTTTATGGTATAATTTCCTATTTCGCTAAATTGACCCTCTGCAATAGCCATTGCAGGTTTTATTTGCGCGATATTTCTTCTGAAATTCATAAATTTATATTCTGCATACGGAATTACATTGTTGGCAAAAAAAAATGAAATAAGGCTTAGAAAAATAATAAAAATGGTATTACTTCTCAACATTCGCTGAAACGAAATTCCTGATGATTTAATAGCTGCAAATTCATAATTTTCTGAAAGACTTCCATAAGTCATAATCGAGGCCAACAATACTGAAAGGGGTAGTACTAAAGGAATTAGTCTTGGCATTGCAAAAAGTAGGAATTTCATTATCATAATAAAATCCAATCCTTTTCCTGCAAGTTCTGAAATAAAAAGCCAAACTACTTGAAGTATGAATATAAAAAACAAGATTACAAATACCGTAGCAAATGTAATCAAGAAGGATTTTAATAAATACTTGTCTAATATTTTCACAAAGATTAATCTAATTTATTTATGTAGTAGTTAGGATATTTACTGGCTACAAAGGTAAATTGATTTTTGGATAATGGTTGGTTGGTTTTGAAAGAATTAACAGTCAAAATTGTTTTAGTTCCATTTTTTCCAATTTCAATTAGGTTATTGATAGTTTTGGTTTGAATATCAATACCTAATAGTATTTCTTTACGCTGGTCTTTGTTATTACTTGGCGTTAATTTAATATATTGAATTTTTCTGCCTTTACTATTTTGTAATATATCCCAAGTGAATTTATATCCATTATTAAAAAAAGTAAGCATTTTATTTGGGGTAATGGCTTTTTCATCACTATCATTCATGTTGGATATGGTTATTTCTTCATCTTCAGGAACAATGGTATAGGTTTTTTTTCCGTCAAATATTTTTGTAACTCCCATAAAGTTTAATACATATTTATTTCCTTGAAGTACTACATTACCTTTACTTTCTTGGTTTATATTTTCTTTAGAGTTATTTAAAGAATATTTAAAATCAATAGAAATATTATTGAAGCTTTTTATTTTTGATGTAACCTCAGACAGTAATGTTTTTGCTTTTTTATCTTGAGCATTCGAGTTAAAGCATAAGCAAAAAACAAATAGGGTAAGGGTAAGAAATTTATTCATTTGTATTAATTATTTTGTTCTTCATTTAAAAAGTGATCTAGGGCTACTAAATCGGATATGTTTACACTTCGTGCTTTACTGCCTTCAAAGGGACCAACAATTCCTGCAGCTTCCAATTGATCAATAAGTCTACCAGCTCTATTGTATCCTAGTTTTAATTTTCTTTGCAATAATGATGCCGAGCCCTGCTGTGCGGTTACAATTATTTCAGCAGCTTCTCTAAACATTGGATCTCTTTCTGAAATGTCAAAGTCTAATTTAATACTTCCCTCTTCGCCAATATACTCTGGAAGTAGGTATGCAGTTGCATAGGCTTTTTGAGCTCCAATAAAGTCTACAATTTTTTCAACTTCTGGAGTATCTACAAAGGCACATTGAACACGAACTAAGTCATTTCCGTTAGAAAATAATAAATCTCCACGACCTATTAATTGATCAGCTCCACCCGTATCTAAAATTGTTCTTGAATCTATTTTGGAAGTTACTCTAAATGCAATTCTTGCAGGGAAATTAGCTTTAATCATTCCGGTAATTACATTTACCGAAGGTCTTTGAGTTGCAATTATTAGGTGAATTCCTATGGCACGGGCCAGTTGAGCAAGTCGAGCAATTGGTGTTTCTACTTCTTTTCCTGCAGTCATAATTAAATCGGCAAACTCGTCTACAACCAATACAATGTAGGGTAAAAAGCGGTGACCATTTTCAGGATTTAATTTTCTTGCTTTAAATTTTTCATTGTACTCTTTAATGTTTCTAACCATTGCATCTTTTAATAAAGAATAACGGTTATCCATTTCAATACAAAGCGAATTTAAAGTATTAATGACCTTACTATTATCAGTGATGATTGCATCTTCTAAATCAGGTAGTTTTGCTAAATAATGACGCTCGATTTTATTAAATAAAGTAAGCTCCACTTTTTTTGGATCTACCAAAACAAACTTAACTTCGGCAGGGTGTTTTTTGTATAATAAAGAAGTTAATACGGCATTTAATCCAACAGACTTTCCTTGTCCTGTTGCTCCTGCCATCAATAAGTGTGGCATTTTTGCTAAATCAAACACAAAAGTTTCGTTGGAAATAGTTTTACCTAAGGCAATAGGTAATTCCATTTCGGCCTCTTGGAACTTTGCAGAAGCGATAACCGTTTTCATCGGAACCATAGTTGGGTTCTTGTTTGGCACCTCAATACCAATGGTTCCTTTTCCTGGAATAGGAGCGATAATACGAATACCTAATGCTGCTAATGAAAGTGCAATATCATCTTCTAAGCTTTTTATTTTCGAAATTCGAATTCCAGCTTCAGGTACAATTTCATATAAAGTTACTGATGGTCCAACGGTAGCTTTAATTTGTGCAATTTCGATTTTATAATTACGAAGGGTCTCAAGAATGTTGTTTTTATTTTCTTCTAATTCCGCTTGATTTATGGTGATCCCAACCGATGCGTATTCTTTTAGTAAATCAATAGTTGGAAATTTAAAATTTGACAATTCTAAAGTTGGATCAAATAGTCCAAAGTCGGCAACCAATTTTGAAGCTAAATTTTCTTCCAAAACATCTTCTTCCAATGCTTTCTCAATTACAAAAACTTCATCATGTGTTGGGAAAACTTCAGGGGTTTCAATTTCAAGTTCGGTAGGTTCTGTTTTTAAACTAGGTTCAAGTTCAATGTCTGAATAGCTTGATATAGTTGGTTTTAGTTCTTCTCGGTTAACCTCAAATTGGGATGTTGTTTTTATATAAGATGCTTCAATTTGTTCGTCATCTTCCTTTTCAGGTTGATCATCTACAGCATATTCTTCTAGGTTGTAAGAAGAATTAGAATCATGAGTAGACTGCATATCTGCCATATCTTCACTCATTTGTTTTTGTCTATTTTCAAAAAAGGTTTTTATTCCGTCTGGAGATATTTTTATTTTGAAATACAAATAGATCAAGATTCCAAAAACAATAACCAGCACTGTACCAACATTACCAATAAGCACTCTAAAAAAATCATTAATTTCAAATCCTATGGCACCACCAAGATCTGGAATTGTTTCTGCAAAAAAACCAAAAGTTATCGAGGTTAGAATTATAAAATATAAATCCCAAAACCATGATTTACGCAATTTTTTAACGGGTAGATCCAAAATTAAGTAAAGTCCAATTAGAAAAAATATCTTTATAAATAAAAAAGAGGCTACTCCAAATCCGTTGCGAATAAAAAACTCAGAAACTATACTTCCTAAATGACCAGCCCAATTTCCTGATTCTGCTTTTAAGTTGGGAAATTGATTGTAGTTACTTTGATCTTCAGCCCCATATTTAAACCAAGATATAAATGCAACTATTAAACCAACAGAACATAGCACCAAAAGAAAGCCAAGAATAACCTTGTACTGTCTTTGTAGTTTCCAAGGTAGTTTTTCTAATGGAAGATCATTATTGGCGGTATTTTTCTTAACTGTTTTTGCCATTATATTTTTTTATTATTTTGCTTAAATTCTTGGAATGTATATAATGCAGAAAATTGTAATTGCAGCCATTGCAGCAAAAAAAACTGCACCCGCAGAAATATCTTTAATAAAACCTATTCTCTCATGAAATTCCGGGTGGATAAAGTCGGCCACTTTTTCAACCGCAGTATTTATTCCTTCTATTCCCAATACCAAACCAATTGCTAGAGTTTGAATAAGCCATTCTTCATGAGATATATCAAAATAAAAACCAGCAATAATTAATAATACTGAAGCAGAAGTTTGAACCATGATGCTGTGTTCGGTACTAATTAGTTTTAAAGCACCCCTAAATGCAAAGCCAACGCTTTTAAATCTGCCGGTAAAAAAGGTTTTATCTCTTTCGAATTCCATTTTCTTATTTTTCTAAAGCGCTTAATGCCGCTTCGTAATTCGGCTCGTCGGCGATTTCGTTTACTTGTTCGGTATAGATTATTTTTCCATTTTCGTCTAAAACAATAACTACTCTCGAATGCAAACCAGCCAATACGCTATCTGTAATTTCTAAACCATAGTCTTTACCAAAACCACCCGTGTTGAAGTCAGATAAATTAATTACATTTTCCAATCCTTCTGCACCACAAAAACGTTTTTGAGCAAAAGGTAAATCTCTAGAGATGCAAAGCACTTTCGTGTTTTCTAGACTACTAGCTTTTGCATTAAAAGTTCTTACCGATGTTGCACATGTTCCTGTGTCTATACTTGGAAAAATATTTAACACCAATCTGCTGCCTTGAAAATCGGCAAGTGAAGCAAGAGATAAATCCGTTTTCACTAATTTAAAATCTGGAGCGTTAGTACCAATATTTGGTAATGTTCCACTTGTATTTATAGG
>CAMCBB010000041.1 GCA_945872875.1 Flavobacterium psychrophilum | reverse complement strand
TGATGGAACATCCAGATGAATTTAACAGATTACTAGAAGTGTGGCTGCACGAGAAAAGTGAAACTTTAAAAGACACCACTTCAACCAAGTAATAAAATGAAAATAAATACTGCAGAATTTATTATAAGTAACTCTGATGTTTCTAAATGCCCTTTAGAGCGCTTGCCCGAGTACGCCTTTATTGGTCGCTCTAATGTTGGAAAGTCTTCTTTAATAAACATGCTGACTAATCATAAAAACTTAGCAAAAACATCAGGGAAACCTGGAAAAACGCAGCTAATTAATCATTTCAAAATCAATTCCAATTGGTTTTTAGTGGATTTACCAGGATACGGCTATGCGCGTGTTTCTAAAAAAACAAAGCAAGTTTTTCAAGAATTCATTACCGATTATTTTGAGAAAAGAGAGCAGCTAGTTTGTGCTTTTGTCTTAATTGACATTCGCCTTGAAGCGCAAAAAATAGATTTAGAATTTATAGAATACCTTGGAGAATCAGGTATTCCATTTTGTATTATTTTCACAAAAGCAGATAAGATTAGTAAAACAAAAATCGACTCCCATATTGCTGCTTACAAAAAACAACTTCATGCAAATAACTGGGAAGAAATTCCACCTTACTTTGTAACCTCTGCCACAGAAATAATTGGTAAAGATGCCCTATTAAGTTACATCGAAGGTATTAACGAAATGGTTTACAAGGATATTAACTCCTTTTAATTATTATTTCAACTCCAATTTCTCAGCGAAATAATCCGTGAAATCGCGCATGGTTGCAGTCATTTTTTCATCGTTGGTAGCACGCTCATAAGTATCGGCCATAGCCAAAAGCGATTGATAAATAAAGATTTTCATCTCATCTACAGGCAAATCTTTAGTCCATAAATCAATTCGTAACGATTCTTTTTTATCGCTATTCCAAATAGACAACATAATTGCTTTAGCAGCTTCATCTTCAATTCCGCCATCTTGAGCTGACCATTTTAGTGTTTCTGGAATTTTGTTTTCGTCTAATTCAATAGTGAATTTTATTTCGGAAGTATTCGTATTACTCATTACTTTTTGGTTTATATTTTGATTTTTCAAATATCTCGATTGGATCTGCTTTTAATAATTGAATAACAGAAACTTCATTATTTTGCATATAGGAACGAACAATTTGCCATCCCACCCATTGACCTACTCGTCCTGGAGTTTCATTATCTATTTCTAAATAAAATTTAGAGAACGGAGCCAAATTAATAAATCGGTTAGGCAATTTGGAATCTGAACTGTAAAGCAATTTATTGCTTACAAAATATTCCCACATATAGCTTTCGTTTTCTTTACACCATTTAATATGATCTTCGGTGTAACCAATTCGTTCGGCATCGGTATAATCAGGCAATAAAACATCTTTAAGATATAGTTCCTTACCACAATTGATCATTAAGGTCAATAAATCTTTGTTTTTTGAACCTGGAACAATTCGATACGACAAACTGGATACAATATCTGGAAGCATTTGCCTTTGCTCGAAATTTTGTCTTAAATAAGCCGGGAATTCAGAGTAAAACCGATGGTCTTTACCTAAATACAACTCTAATGCTATCACCAATTTATCGTTTGCATAAATGGCTTTATTCAAATAGTCCATTTCGCCAATTGCGGTGAAGATTTGTGGAGTTTTTATTGTAGGGAAATAATACTTAATGTGTTTAAATAAATCTTCAATTTCGGTTTGATGTGCTCCAAAATTTTTATATTTTTTTTCTACTTCTTGATACAACTCACGCCATTGTGGGTTTTGCATTTTTTCAATCCACGCTTCATCTGCTATTGCTGCAGGGAAAAAATCAGGATATTCAGCTTTTACCATAGGTAATTCTTGAGGAGTAGCATTAAAAAAGGCCTGCTCAAAACGAATTACTTTCATCGTTACCGGAATTTTCTCTACTTCGCGTTCAATTTTACTTTTTTTATCGCAAGAGAAAAATAAGAATCCAAAAGCAAAAAGATATATATATTTTCGCATAGTTTATTTTAATATTTTTGCAAATATACATCACCAAATCGAAATTCATTCTTAAACTATGAGTAAAAAAAGTACTATTCAGTCAGAAAAGGTAAACGAGCACATTGTAAGCTGGTTAAAATCCTATGCTAGTAAAGCCAATGTGAACGGATTTGTAGTTGGAATTTCTGGTGGAGTAGATTCAGCTGTAACCTCAACATTATGCGCACAAACAGGGTTTCCTACTCTATGCGTAGAAATGCCTATTCATCAAGCTAACAGCCAAGTAAATAGAGCCAAAGAACACATTGATCAGCTTAAAAAAAGATTCCCTAATGTGAGCTCAATTGAGTCGAATCTTACTTCAATTTACGATACTTTTAAAGCAGAAATGCCCGAAAGCAATGATGAAACCAAATATCACTTGGCTTTAGCAAATACTAGAGCACGATTACGAATGACTACTTTATATTATCATGCCGGAATTCATGGTTATTTGGTTGCTGGAACCGGTAACAAAGTGGAAGATTTTGGCGTTGGTTTTTACACCAAATATGGCGATGGCGGTGTGGATATTAGTCCGATTGCGGATTTAATGAAAAGTGATGTTTATGCTCTAGGGAAGTACTTAACTATACCAGATTCAATTCAAACTGCAGCGCCCACAGACGGCTTATTTGGTGACAACCGAACCGATGAGGACCAACTAGGCGCTAGTTATGATGAACTAGAATGGGCAATGCTTGAAAATGAAAAAGAAATGCTTGGTTCAAATTATTCGGAGAGAGAAAACGAAGTGTTAAAAATATTTTACAAATTAAATAATTCGAACAAGCATAAAATGCTTCCAATTCCAATTTGCATCATCCCAATGGAATTAAAATAATATAATATAATTTTCTTTTTTATTCGGAATTCTTTTTGTAACTTTAAGTTAATAGTGTTAAATAATTTAAACAAAAAGTTATGATAAGTGTTTGTCTAGCCGATAATTTACCTGCGGTACATTTTGGCGTAAAATCTTATTTTAGAGACCATCCAGAAATTAATGTGGTAGCCAATGTGGCTGAATTCCCATTGATTTTGGAGGCCTTGAAAAATAAAAAAATCGATGTGTTAGTCGTCGATCTCGAGTTAAAAGGACTGAAGAATATTTTTGATTTAAAATCATTAATAAGCAACAATCCCAACATGAAAATTATTGTTTATACCAGCTTAAACGAGCAAGTATATGCCTCTAATTTCATCAAAGCGGGTGTTTCGGTTTTTTTACATAAATCATCCAAACTAGAAACTTTAGGTATTACCATTGTAAATGTGGCGCAAGGCTTAATTTCTAAAGAAACAACTAGAGGATTTCCTAATTACAGAGGAGGAAATGAAATATACCGAAAACTCTCCAATAGAGAAGTTGAAGTATTGCGTTTCTTAAGCAATGGAAAGAAAAACAGCGAAATATCTAAGATTTTAGGTTTGAATGAAAAGACGATAAGCACCTACAAACTTCGTCTATTAAAAAAATTAAATGTTTCTAATCTAGTTGATCTGGTTAATAAAGCCAACAACTTAGTACTCGTTTAAGAGCAAAAGGAAAAGCCCCAAATTTCCTTTTTATTAGAATTACATTAATTGTGTCGGGAGATTACTCTTCCAAGTTTTTTAGAAAAAATATTAGTTAACCCAAGATAATCCATTACTAAGGATAAGGTTTCTGCATTGTCAGTCTCAACGTCTTTTGCTATGGAAGATTTTAACTCGTCTATTATTTTATTCACTAAAAACCATCGAAGTGTAACTATCGTTTCGGTAACATATTGGCTTATTGTTTTGTCTTTGGCTTTGACAAATATATTTTTGGCTTCCCAATTGTGCAATAATTCTCGTTCGTCATTCATTAATATTGTAGTGACTTCCTGAGATAATTCACTTGGTAGGTTGGATAAATATTGATCTAATTCAAAGGTATCGTTTTGATTAAAATACTGAATCAAATCATTGTAAATACTTTTAAATAAAGGATTTGCCAATTCAATTTCGTCTTCCTGCAAACTCAAGAAGATGCGTTGAAACACTTTATAACGATTCATTTCGCGCACTTCTTGTAATTCACCTTTTTCATTGGCTTTAAGAATTACATCTTCAAATTCATCTTCGACATTTCCATAAATTAATAAAATTTCAATGATCTTATGCTCTAATTCAAATTGAATGTCAATACTTGGAGCAGCAATAGGCATTTCGTTTTTTACGACTTCAAATGCTTTTTGCTCTTCTTTATTTTTTTTGCCTAATTCGGAAATGTCTTTTTTAACAAGTTGGGCTAAAGTATTAAAAAGCACCTCTTCAGAAATATCCATTATTCGGGACACCTCTTGAATATATACTTCGCGCTTGATACGATCTGGAATTTTAGAAATACTCGCAACCATATCCCGAATCAAATCGGCTTTTTTTATGGGATCGTTCTTAGCGTCCTTCATTAATAAGGAAGCTTTAAACTGGATGAAATCCATGGCGTTGTCTTCAAGATATTGCGTTAAATCTTGAAGTGGTGTTTTCTTAGCAAAACTATCTGGATCTTCCCCGTCAGGGAAAGCACACACTTTAACGTTCATCCCCTCTTCAAGAATCAAATCGATACCACGAATGGAAGCACGCAATCCGGCAGCATCACCATCAAAAAGAACGGTAATGTTTTTGGTAAGACGATTGATCAATCGAATTTGATCTGGAGTTAATGCAGTTCCCGAAGAAGCCACCACATTTTCAATTCCCGCTTGATGCATCTGAATCACATCGGTATACCCTTCTACCAAATAGCATCGGTCGTTTTTTGCAATGGCTTGTTTGGCATGATAAATTCCATACAACACCTTGCTCTTATGGTAGAGATCACTTTCGGGTGAATTTAAATATTTGGCTGCTTTTTTATCATTGGTTAAAATTCTTCCTCCAAAACCCAACACACGACCCGACATGGATTGAATTGGAAACATGACACGCCCTTTAAATCGGTCAAATTGCTTGTCCTCTCCAACTATGGTAAGTCCGGTTTTTTCTAAAAATTCTAATTTATAACCTTTTCCAAGTGCTTCTTTGGTTAAAGCATCCCAAGTATTTGGTGAATATCCCAATTGAAACTTTTTAATCGTATCATTGGTGAATCCTCTTTCTTTAAAATAGGTATAGGCAATGGCTTTTCCTTCTTCGGTGTTAAGCAAAACATCTTGAAAATATTTGCTTGCAAATTCAGAAACCAAATACAAACTTTCTTTTTCATTAGCCACCTCTTTTTCTTCGTTAGAAAGTTCGGTTTCTTCAATTTCGATGTTGTATTTTTTTGCCAAATAACGAATGGCTTCAGGATAGGTAAAGTGCTCGTGCTCCATGATGAAAGCAATGGCATTTCCTCCTTTTCCCGAACTAAAATCTTTCCAAATTTGTTTCACAGGAGAAACCATGAACGAAGGAGAACGCTCATCAGAAAACGGACTCAACCCTTTGTAGTTGCTACCGGCGCGCTTTAACTGAACGAAATCGCCAATAACCTCCTCTACTCGAGCAGCTTCATATACTTTATCTATGGTTTCTTTGGTAATCAATTTTAAGATCTAGGATTTTAGGTTCTAAGTTTTCAAAGTTACATGTTTTTTAAATAAAAATCCCACCTAATGGTGGGACTTTTTATTTATAATTGATGCTTAAATGAGTTACAATATCAACATTGCATCTCCGTAAGAATAGAATTTATATCCTTCTTTTACAGCTTCTTCGTAGGCTTTTTTCATTAAATCGTGTCCGCAAAATGCCGAAATCATCATTAATAAAGTTGATTTTGGAGTGTGAAAATTTGTAATCATGGCATCTGCAATACTAAAATCATAAGGAGGAAAAATAAATTTATTGGTCCAACCTTGATACGGATTTAATGTTCTTTGTGAAGAAACAGAACTTTCAATAGCCCGCATTGAAGTAGTTCCTACTGCACAAATTCTCTTTTTCTTAACTTTCGCATTATTTACAATATCACACGCTTCTTGAGTAATTTTTAACTCCTCAGAATCCATTTTGTGTTTAGATAAATCTTCTACTTCAACAGGATTAAATGATCCCAATCCAACATGAAGCGTTACTTCAGCAAAATCAATTCCTTTTATCTCTAATCTTTTCAATAAGTGTTTAGAGAAATGCAAGCCAGCGGTTGGAGCAGCTACAGCTCCTTCTTCTTTTGCATAAATAGTTTGGTAACGCTCTGCATCTTCTTCGGTTACTTCACGATTGATGTATTTTGGAATTGGTGTTTCTCCAAGTTCAGTTAATTTATTTCTAAATTCTTCGTAAGATCCATCGTAAAGAAAACGCAACGTTCTACCTCTTGATGTGGTATTATCAATTACTTCAGCAACTAACGAATCGTCGTCGCCAAAATATAATTTATTTCCAATTCTAATTTTTCTAGCAGGATCTACTAAAACATCCCAAAGGCGTTGCTCTGCATTTAATTCTCTCAATAAGAAAACTTCTATTCTAGCTCCTGTTTTTTCTTTATTTCCATACATTCTTGCAGGAAAAACTTTGGTGTTATTTAAAATCATCACATCACCATCATCAAAATAATCGATAACATCTTTGAACATTTTATGCTCTATTGTTCCTTTTTTTCTGTCCACAACCATAAGACGTGCTTCGTCACGGTTTTCTGCTGGAAATTCTGCAAGTAATTCTGTTGGAAGATTGAATTGAAAATGAGATAATTTCATTTATAAAGAGTTTAAAGTTTAGTTTATGACTTTACGTTTATGGTTTTTCCATAGCCATTTAAATCAAGTTGGCAAATATACGATTGTGAGATAGGCGTTGTCAAGTGTTTTGCACTTTATTTTTTTATATGTTGCTTAGGTACTGAGTAACTTGGGTTTTATGCAGTTTATATTTCTGAAATTTGGAATCCAATAGATTTTAAATCATTCCAAAAAGTGGGATAGGATTTTGAAACCACTTCAGCTTGTTCAATCGTCAATGGTATTTTTATTGCTAAGGGAGCAAATGCCATGGCCATCCTATGGTCTTGATAGGTTTTAATTACCACATTTTTTAGTTCTAAATTAGGACATCCTTCAATAGAAATAGAATCCGAAGTAATTTCAACCTTTGCTCCTAGCGGAGTTAATTCATTTTTTAAGGCTACCAACCGATCGGTTTCCTTAATTTTAAGCGTATGCAAACCATTTAATTGACAACTTACTCCAAGTCCGAAGCAGGAAACTGCAATAGTTTGAGCAATATCTGGAGAACTGTTAAGCTGGAAGTTTATAGCTTGAGGTTTACTGTTCGAAGTTTTACTGATTGTAATGGAATTATCAGCATTAAAAATTGTAGCTACGCCAAAATTTTTATACAGTTCAGTCAAAACCGCATCTGCTTGCAAGCTATTTTCATTAAAATTAGAAAGCTGTATTTGGGTGCCAATTTCAGAAAGTGCCACAATAGAATAATAATAAGATGCCGATGACCAATCACTTTCAATATTGATTGCTTGTGGGTTTTCAATAATTGCTTTTGGGCTAACCAAAATGCAATTAGCATCAAAGGATGTGGCAACCCCAATTTTATTGAGCAATGCCAAGGTCATTTCTATGTAAGGTTTCGAGGTGATTGCTCCTTCAAGGTTTAATTCCAATCCGTTTTCAAGCTTAGGAGCAATTAATAATAAGGCCGAAATATATTGGCTACTGACATTTGCCGGAAGCGAAACTTTGCTTTGAGTTAGTTTCTTACCTACAATTTTTATGGGCGGGAAGCCTTCTTTTTCAATGTAGTTGATTTCGGCTCCAAGTTGATTTAATGCATCTACTAAAATTTGAATTGGTCTTTCTTGCATTCTTGAAGAGCCCGTTAATATAACTTCAGTACCCTCAAGAATTGCAAAATAGGCTGTCAAAAAACGCATAGCAGTACCGGCATGATGGACATCAATGCGTAACAGTTTTTGATTTCTAATTTTTGATTTTTGAAGTGCATCTAACATGACCTCTGAATCATCAGAATTGGAAGTATTTTCGATGCTGATATTGGGATACAACGCTTGCAACAACAACAATCGGTTGGTTTCCGATTTGGACCCAGAGATTGCTATTGTAGCATTTTGAATTTTGAATTTTGAATTTTGAATTTTCAGATTCACACCTATTTTAGCTTTGCATTATTTTGATGGCGGTCGTGATCGCGATTGGTTTTTAGATCTAATTTTTTATCAAATGCCGCTTGCAAGTCGATGCCCGTTTGATTTGCAAGACAAAGCACCACAAAAACCACATCGGCCAATTCTTCGCCAAGGTCTTTATTTTTATCGGATTCTTTTTCCGATTGTTCACCGTAACGTCTGGCAATAATTCGTGCCACTTCACCTACTTCTTCCGTTAGCTGAGCCATATTGGTTAACTCATTAAAATAACGAACGCCATGGTTCTTAATCCAATTATCTACTTCGAGTTGGGCGTTTTTGATATCCATATTTATTCTTTATTTTTTGTATCTATTACTATTGTCACCGGGCCATCATTTAGCAAAGCCACTTTCATATCGGCACCAAATTTTCCTGTTGGTACTTTTTTCCCAATTTCTAATTCCATTTGAACAATGAAATTTTCATAAATCGGAATTGCAATTTCGGGCTTTGCTGCTTTTATATACGAAGGACGATTGCCTTTTTTTGTTGATGCGTGTAGCGTAAACTGACTCACGATTAATACTTCGCCAGCACAATCTTTTACAGAAAGATTCATAACCTGGTTTTCATCTTCAAATATGCGAAGGTTGGCAATTTTTGAAACCAACCATTGAACATCTTCTTGGTTATCGGCTTCTTCAATTCCTACAAAAACTAGCAAACCTTTTTGTATTTCAGCTGCAACATTTCCTTCAATGGTTACTGTTGCTTGGGTTACTCGTTGGATTACTGCTTTCAAATCAATTGTGAATTATAAATTATGAATTGTAAATTACTTTAATTACAAAATTATCTTTTTAAGTTATTCTTTGCTGTAATAATTATAGATGCTAAAATTTTATTAATCTCTAAAACATCTGAGTTTAAAGAATGGAATTGAGATTCGCTTATATATTCAGATTGAAATAACAATTCTAACCAATAACTACTTTCGTTAGCCTCTTTTTGAGCAATAGCAAGTTTATGTATGAAATCAAGTTTACTCTCTGCATGTTCAGATTCACTGACCAATGCACCTACTGAAGTTCCACTTCGTAACAATTGCTTGCTCAAAACAAATTCCTTTTTCTCGGAACTTAAAAATTGATATAATTTCACAATTCGTAATGCAAAACTAAAGGATTTTAACTTAATTACATTGGCTGCCATAATTCATAATTTACCATTTATAATTTACAATTATTCTCTAGTTTTATCGCTAGCAATTCGATCGTCTTTATAGATATCAGTGCGGTAGTGCTCGTCATCACCTTCTAAAATTTTCAAATAGCTATTGTAGCGTGTCCAAGAAATTTTATCTTCTTCCAATGCTTTTTTTATGGCGCAATGGGGTTCTTCTTTATGCAAGCAATTATTGAATTTGCATTGGTCTTTTAATTTGAAAAACTCGGGAAAATAGCCACTAATTTCTTCTTTTTCCATGTCTACAATACCAAAGCCTTTTATTCCTGGAGTATCAATTATTTTTGCATCGAAAGACAAATCATACATTTCAGCGAAAGTTGTGGTGTGTTGACCTTGTTTACTTTGCTCAGAAATTGTTTTTGTTTTTAATAACAAACTTGGTTCTAATGCATTTACCAAAGTAGATTTTCCAACACCAGAATGTCCCGAAAACATGGTGATTTTATCCACCATAAGTTCTTTCAATTTGTCAACACCTTTGTTTTGGGTTGAGGAAACTCGTAAACATTGGTAGCCAATTTGCTCATATACGTGCTGCATGTAAAGCTGCTCTTCTAGAGTTTCATCCGTTAAGGTATCTATTTTATTAAAAACCAAAATGGTAGTAATTCCATAAGCTTCGGCAGTTACTAAAAACCGATCAATAAAACTAAAGGTGGTTGGCGGATTATCAATGGTGATCAGCAAGAAAACATAATCCAAATTAGATGCAATAATATGCATTTGGTGCGACAAGTTCACTGATTTTCGAACAATGTAATTTTTCCTGTCGTGAATTTTATGAATAGTTCCTGTAGTTACATCTGAAGTTTCGTCTAATTCAAAATCTACAATATCGCCAACCGCAATTGGGTTGGTACTTTTAATGCCCTTAACCCGAAATTTACCTTTGATACGACATTCTACAAAAGTGCCCTCTTCCGATTTTACGGTATACCAACTTCCAGTAGATTTATAAACAAGTCCGGTCATATTTTGGGTTCTAGGTTCTAGGTTTTAGGTTCATTTTAAAGTGTTTTGCAAATATAGATAAAACAAATTTTAGTTTGTGTACTTATACCCAACACCTATAACCTTGAACCTAATTATGAATTAAATATCTTCTCTTGGTGGGTGATGCTTTCTTGGTGAATTGCTTTAAAAAACTGAACGATAAATTCTTCGCTTAAACCTTTCTGACTTCCATCGGAAATCATTTTTTCTAAAACTTCATTCCATCTTTTATTTTGCAAAACGGCCACATTTTTTTCTTTTTTAAGTGCTCCTATACTTTCGGCTACTTGCATTCTTTTTCCTATTACATCCAATAATTTTGAATCAAATTCATCGATTTGTAAACGTAATTTTAATAACTTTTGTTGGTAGTCATCGGCGTCATCCGTTTCTTTTCGAATAATTAAATTGGAAATAATCTCTTTTAACTGGGCTGGGGTTACTTGCTGAGCTGCATCACTCCAAGCATTATCGGGGTCGATGTGGGTTTCAATAATCATCCCATCATAATTTAAATCGAATGCTTCTTGGGTAACTTGAAAAATCATGTCACGTTTTCCAGTAATGTGCGAAGGATCAATAATTATTGGCAAATCGGGATATTTATGTTGTATGTCAATAGCAATTTGCCATTCGGGGTTGTTTCTATATTTAGTTTTTTCATAAGTTGAAAAACCTCGATGAATAATTCCTAGTTTCTTAATACCTGCATTGTGTAATCGTTCCAAACCACCAATCCAAAGTGACAAATCGGGGTTTATCGGATTTTTAACCAAAACGATTTTATCTGTATTTTGTAACGCATCAGCTATTTCTTGCACTGCAAAGGGATTTACTGTGGTTCGAGCGCCAATCCAAAGCACATCAATATCATGTTCTAGAGCCAGTTTTACATGGTTTGCATTTGCAACTTCTACCGCCATGAGTAAACCAGTTTCGGCTTTTGCCTTTTGCAACCACTTTAGTCCAATTTCACCAACACCTTCAAATCCTCCTGGACGCGTTCTTGGTTTCCAAATTCCAGAACGAAAAATGGAGACTTTAGAATCTTTCAATTCATGAGCTATTTTTAAAACTTGCTCTTCCGTTTCTGCACTGCAAGGCCCTGCTATAATTAGAGGGTGAGAAAAATTAAGTTCGTTTAACCAGGTCTTACTTGCTTTACTGTTGTCCATTATGGTTTTTGCTCTAATCCAATTATAAAATGGATTAATTTGTGACAAAATTACTAAACCAACAGCAACTTACATAGAAACAAATACCAAAACTGCGTTAATAATTTCAAATTTATCATAATACTGGTATTTATTCGTTATCTGTTTTAATGGTTTTAGTTTTACTTTATTAATTATTACATTTGCTTCAAATATCAAGTCTATGTCTATAGAAGTTCAAAATATCTCTAAAAGTTATGGTGCTCAAAAAGCATTAGACAATGTTACTTTTTCTGTAAAAAAAGGTGAAATAGTTGGTTTTCTTGGTCCAAATGGTGCCGGAAAATCTACCTTAATGAAAATACTAACGACTTCTATTAACGCCGATGAAGGTACTGCCAAAGTAAATGGAAATGATGTTGCCTTAAGTCCAAAGGCGGTGCAACTTTCGGTTGGGTATTTAGCAGAACACAATCCGTTGTATTTGGATTTATATGTAAGAGAATATTTGGCTTTTAATGCCGATGTGTATAAAGTCGCAAAATCTAGAATAGAAGAAGTAATTCAGTTGACTGGATTGACTTCAGAGAGCCATAAAAAAATTGGTGAATTATCTAAAGGATACCGACAACGAGTTGGGTTGGCAACGGCGCTGTTACACAACCCCGATGTATTAATTTTGGATGAACCTACAACAGGACTGGATCCGAATCAATTGGTGGAAATTCGAAATGTGATAAAAAATGTAGGGAAAAATAAAACAGTTTTTCTTTCTACTCACATCATGCAAGAGGTGGAAGCCATTTGCGATAGAGTGATCATTATTAATAATGGCAAAATAGTTACCGATAAAAAACTTGATAAACTGGTTTCTGAAATTCAGGAACAAGTAATTGAAGTAGAATTTGATCAAACGGTGGGAGAAAGTTTATTTTCAAAATTAGCCCAATTAAAAACTATAAAAAATACCCATGATAAATTTTGGGAATTGACCTTTGAAACCGAGAACGATTGTCGTTCTTCGGTATTTGATTTTGCACAAGAAAACGGAATAAAAATCTTACAACTTAACTTGAAAAGCAAAAACTTAGAGGAAATTTTTAGAGAAAAAACAGCAAAATAAATATGCTTAAATTATAGAATGAGAAAGTATCACTTCGTTTTTCTCTTATTTTCAATAGCTGTTTTTGGTCAAGAAAACAATGACACCAATGCCATTGAAGTTTCCTTATTTCGCGGCAATGTAATTCCGCATACAATCGATTTATATCATTTGCAAGGCCATCCAAACGGAATAATGGTTAGCTTATTGAAACAAACACACGGAAAAGAAGAATGGCATAAAGCGTTTAATTACCCAGATTATGGGATGTATTTGCAATATCAAAACTATACTAATGACTTTTTAGGAAAGTGTTATGGTATTGGCGCTTTATATAATTTTTATTTTTTAAATAGGCACCTGCAATTAAAAGTTTCCCAAGGAATTGGTTATGCTACAAATCCATATGATAAAGTAGAAAATAGTAAAAATAGAGCATTTGGATCAACCTTAATGGCGAATACCAACATTGGACTATCTTATAAAAAAGAACATTTAATTGATAATTTAGGAGTACAAGCTGGGTTCTTATTTACTCATTTTTCAAATGGCAGAACTAAAACTCCAAATAGTGGCATCAATACATTTTTAGTAAATGTTGGATTGAATTATGATTTTTCAAACAACAACAAAAGAAGTGTAGACACCACAATAGTTAAGAAAAACTATAGTGAACCAATTAAATATAATTTTGTTTTACGAAGTGGTTACAATGAAAGTGCTATAATTGGTAGTGGGCAATATCCATTTTACCATGCTTCTTTTTTTATAGACAAACGCTTTAATAGAAAGAGTGCATTGCAACTTGGAACCGAATTATTCTTAACAAATTCTATTAAAGATTATATAAGATATATTTCTATAGCCTATCCTGATTATAATATCGATGCCAGCACCGATTACAAAAGAGTAGGTTTATTTGTTGGATATGAATTATTTATAAATAAAATTTCTTTAGAAGGTCAAGTAGGATATTATATTTACCGTCCATTTAAAGATGATTTAGTGGTTTATGACCGAATTGGATTTAAGTACCATTTCAACTCAAAAATTTACACAGGTTTTTCAGTAAAAACTCATATGTTTTATGCAGAAGCACTGGAATTTGGAATAGGAGTAAGATTATAAAATATGAGAAAAATTTACTTTTTATTTAGTTTACTTCTAATTTTCATTTCGTGTGAAAAGCCAAGCGATTGCATTGAAAGTACTGGAGAAATGGTTACTAAAACTGTAACGGTTAATCCATTTACACGAATAAAAGTATACCGAGGAATTGCGATAAACATTACCCAAGGGCCAGAATATAAAGTAGAAATAAAATCGGGCAGTACTATTATTGATAATATTTCGGTTGCTCAAATTAACAATCAACTAATTTTTACTGATAATTCGAGTTGCAATTGGCTTAGAGAATATGGCCAAACTACTATTTATATTACAACACCAACATTAGAAGAAATTTATTCAAAAACAGAACAAGATATCAGCTCAAACGGAGTACTGACTTTTCCTGTTTTAAAATTATTTTCAATTGATAAAATTGGAGATGGAGAAAATAGTGCTGGCACAGGAGATTTTCATTTTATTGTAAATAACGATATTATGCAAATAGAAAGTAATAATGTGTCCCGATTTTATATTTCGGGAACCACCAATACAGAAATCATCAATTTATGGGCTGGTGATAGCAGAATTGATGCTTCTAATTTAACTGCACAAAATATAAGTGTGTTTCATAGAGCTTCAAACGATATTATAGTTAGACCAATTCAAAGCATAACCGGTAAAATGGTAAGCACGGGGAACATCATTCTAAAAAATAACCCGCCAATTGTAGATGTGCAGCAATTGTATCAAGGGCATGTGATTTACAATTAGGCTATTTAAATACTTTTGAAGCAATAGCTTTAATATTTTCTGCTTTCCCCATTGAATAGTAATGCAATACCGGAATTCCGGCAGCAACTAACTCTTTACTTTGCTGGATACACCAATCAATCCCTATTTGTTTTACCACATCGTTATCTTTGGCTTTAACTACCTCCATAATTAAATCATCTGGTAATTCAATACTAAATCGATGCGGAATTAAATTCAGTTGTTTCTTTGTAGAAATAGGCTTTAACCCCGGAATAATCGGAATTGTAATTCCTGCTACTCTACATTTATCTACAAAATCAAAGAATTTTTTATTGTCAAAAAACATTTGAGTGATTATATAATCTGCTCCATTTTTTATTTTTTCTTTCAAAAAATGAATATCACTATCCAAACTTGG
>CAMCBB010000040.1 GCA_945872875.1 Flavobacterium psychrophilum | reverse complement strand
CAAGATATTGCTAAGAAGAATACAGTAATATTAGATGCGTTTGCAAAACCGTATTCGTTATCAACTATTCCAAATTTTGAAGATTTTGAAGGAGTAGTAATGTCGTATCAAAATAGTGATTTCTCACAAATAGTTGGAGCTGAATTATTATTTGGAGCAATTGAATCACAAGGGAAATTACCGGTTTCTATTAACGAAGAATTTAAAGATGGTTATGGATTAAATACTGAGAAATTAAACCGTTTAGGTTTTACTGCTCCCGAGAATGTAGGGGTGAGTCCAAGAGTACTGTCTAAAATTGATGAATTAGCAAAAAAGGCAATTTCAGGAAAAATGACACCTGGCATTCAAGTTCTTGTTGCTAGAAGAGGTAAAGTTATTTTTCAAAAATCATATGGTTATCAAACCTATGAGCCATTTGTAAAAGTTCAAAATTCCGATTTATATGATGTAGCATCCTTAACCAAAATAGTTTCTACCTTGCCAAATGTGATGCAGTTATTTGAACAAGGAAAAGTAAATTTAGATAGCAAGTTAGGGGATATGCTACCGCAAATAAAAGGAAGTAACAAGCAAGATATTTCATTTAAAGATTTACTTTCTCATTACGCACAACTTCAGCCTTGGATTCCATTTTATAAAGCTACTTTAGATGCTGAAAAATGTCCTTCCAATAAATATTACAGTTTAAATTCAAAACCAGGATATACAACTCAAGTTTCAGAAAACTTGTATCTGCGAAATGGTTATCAAGATAGTATTATGAAGCAAATTGTAGATAGTAAACTTTTGGATAAAAAGGAATACAAATACAGTGACTTCACCTTTATATTATTAAAAGAATATTTAGAGAAAACTTCAGGTAAATCTTTAAATGTATTGAGTTCTGAAAATTTCTACAAATCTCTTGGAATGAACAATACTTTATATAATCCATTACAAAAATTTGACGCAAGTGTTATTGCTCCAACAGAGGAGGACAGTTATTTCCGTCACACTTTGGTTCAAGGATATGTTCATGATATGGCAGCGGCTATGCAAGGGGGAGTGGCTGGTCATGCCGGAATATTCTCGAATGCCATGGATATTGCTAAAATTATGCAAATGTATATTCAAAAAGGATCTTATGGTGGTGTTCAGTATTTTAAACCAACTACTTTTGATATTTTTAATACGTGCAATTTCTGCTCTGAAGGCAACAGAAGAGGCTTAGGTTTTGATAAACCACAATTAGGAAAAGAAGGTCCTACTTGCAACTGTGTTTCAAAGTCTAGTTTTGGTCATACCGGTTTTACAGGAACTATGGCTTGGGCCGATCCTGAAACAGAAATTGTATATGTTTTTCTATCCAATAGAACTTACCCTGATTCTAATGCTTCTAATAAATTATCTAAAGAAAATATCAGAGAAGATATTCAAAAGGTAATCCAGGAAGCACTGTTAGATAAATAATATTCGAAGTAAAATAGTATCTTCGTATTTCAATAAAACAACATGAAAATAGCAATTGTTTGTTATCCAACTTTTGGAGGTAGTGGTGTAGTAGCAACCGAATTAGGTATTGAATTAGCTAATCGTGGCCATGAAGTTCATTTTATTACATACAGGCAGCCAGTTCGATTGGCTTTGCTAAATTCAAATGTACATTACCACGAAGTTAATGTTCCTGAATATCCATTATTTCATTATCAACCATACGAATTAGCACTTTCAAGCAAATTGGTTGATATGGTTAAGTTATATAAAATAGAAATATTGCATGTGCATTATGCTATTCCGCATGCTTATGCTGGATATATGGCTAAACAAATGTTGAAGGATGAAGGTATTTCTATACCAATGGTAACGACACTTCACGGCACAGATATTACATTGGTTGGTAATCATCCAAATTATAAAACAGCAGTAAGTTTTAGTATCAATAAATCGGATGTAGTTACTTCGGTTTCTCAAAGTTTAAAGGATGCGACCTACGAATTATTTGATATTAAAAAAGAAATTCATGTGATTCCAAATTTTATTGAGTTAGTAAAACATCCCTTAGAATACAATTCGGTTTGCCAGAGATCTACAATGGCAAAACAAGAAGAGCGAATCATTACACACATAAGTAATTTTAGAAAGGTAAAACGAATTCCAGATGTCATTAAGATATTTGATAAAATTCAACAAACACTTCCAGCTAAATTAATGATGGTGGGCGATGGTCCTGAAAAAGTTAAAGCAGAGCAACTTTGTGAAAAATTAGGAATTACTGATAAGGTCATATTTTTTGGAAACAGTAATGAAATAGATAGTATTTTATCAAATTCTGATTTATTTTTATTACCATCTGAAACAGAAAGTTTTGGTCTAGCAGCTTTAGAAGCTATGGCTTGGCGAGTTCCTGTAATTTCAAGTAATACTGGAGGATTACCAGAAGTTAACTTTGAAGGTGTATCTGGTTATTTAAGTAATGTGGGAGCTGTTAATGAAATGGCAGAAAATGCGATTAAAATTCTAAGTAATAAAGAAACTTTAAATGCATTTAAAGAAAATGCATTATCAGTTGCAAAGCAGTTTGATATACATAATGTCTTGCCTTTGTACGAATCAATTTATTATAAAGCGATTGAAGATTCTAAATAAATTATTTATGTTTAAAAAAATCATATTTTTTTCAATAGCACTTGTGTTATTTTCTTGCAGTTCAAAAAGGTCTCCAATGGAATCCAAATCTTTATATGATATACTATTCAGAAGTGACTATGGAGGAGCGCCTTTTCAGTTTTACGAAATAATTACAGAGCAAAAGGAATTTAATATGTTATTAAAAGATAAGATGATTAAACCTTACATAACTAAAGAAGAAATTAACTCTTGTAATTTCATATTAATTAATTTGGGAGAAAAAAATAAAGAAGGATATACTATAAAAGTAGAAACTATTGAGGAAGTGAATGATAAAATAATATTATCAATAAAAGAAATTGAACCTCAAACTAATAATCTAGTTACTACAAGTCCTTGTTATGTAATTAAAGTTAAGTCTAAAAAAACTATTGAAATAAAGGAATAAAAAATCTCATTTAAATGGGATTTTTTATATTTAATCAAATTTATACCGAACTCCTAGTGCTAATTGATTGCCAAAATTTGAATTTCTGTAGCCTCCTGTTGCAAAATACAATTCTGGCCTCAAGTCTAAAGAAATTTGAATTGGAGTATCTTTAAATGAATATTCTAATCCAATAGTACCCGCTGCATTAAACAAAACACCGCTATCCTTAGGGATATTATTTGAATTACTCCAACTTATAATTCCAGCACCGGCTCCAGCATACCAATTTAATCCATTGTCTATCTGCCAAATCCATTGATACAATCCGGTTAATTTTATTACTGAAACATTATTGCTATTTTGCCAACCTAAGTCTATTTCTGCTCTATTACTAGATGAAAGTGCTCTCTGATATGAAATTTCGGCTCCAAATCCGTCATTGTTTCCAAGTCTTAAACCTAATGCATTTTTTGAAAAGTTTTGCGCATTTGAATTGATTATTATACTAAATAATAAATATACAAAAAGAAGATTTTTTTTCATATCACAAGAATTAAATTATCTAAATAAAAAACGGAAAAAATGATATTCTATTGTGATATTATCTTAATTTAATAAATAGGTTGTCAGAAATTCCTCTTGAGTTTCTGATGCAGTTGGTGGTACACCAAATTGAGTTGCAATATCTGGGTTAATCTCATAATGAAAATAAGTATTAGTATACACATTGCCAATATTTTTTGCAAAATACTCATTAATTGTAAATACAGTTTGATCTGCTAATAATATTGCAGTAACACCAGAATTAGTTGTTGATATTTTTAGATTCAACAACAACCTTGTCTTTTTAACATTGTTGTAAGTAACATTGTTAGAAGTATAATTTGGTAAAGATTCTTGAGCAACTGCTTTTAAGGTGTAATTGATATCTAAAGGATAATTATTAACTGTTTGTTGAAGTGTTCCTGATGTAATGCCAATTTCTGTTCCAATTGGAGCATTATCTTTAAAGAAAGCAAAATTATTTAAATTAATTTCTACTGGAGTTATTAATCCAGGAAATGGGATTGAAAATGTACCTGTTGCAATAAGAGAACTTCCACTAATTTTTACACCATTGTTTTTTAAAGTTCTTGAAAAAAATCCATTTGCATTGTTTGTTGTTTTCATTTTTTTAAATGTAACTCCACTAATTAGAGTATCATTTGAAACATACAAATGATCAATACCTAATGATGAATTTATAGCGCCAGCGTTAACTTGTTGTACATCATAGTTCCAATAATTTCCATCTTTTAATGGCATATAAGTTGTTGGAGTTTCTGGAATGATTATTTCTTCACCTGGATTTGAACTAGAGCAGGATATGTTGATTAACATAAATAGGGTTAGCAACATGCTGAATTTATATTTCATGAATTTATTATTTGATGCGAATGTATTAAAACTTTTTTGTTTAAAAAAAGTATAGTCGTTAACATTTTAATTCTATTTTTGTGAAAAACAAACTACTATGGCTGGAAATAGCTACGGAACTCTTTTTAGAATTACCACATTTGGAGAATCCCATGGTCATTCGATAGGAGGGATTATTGATGGATGTCCACCCGGAATTGAATTAGATACAGATGCAATTCATTTTGAAATGCAAAGGAGAAAGCCTGGTCAATCTTCAATTGTAACACAACGCAAAGAAGATGATGAAGTGCAATTTCTTTCCGGAATTTTTGAAGGAAAAACCACGGGAACTCCAATTGGATTTACAATTAAAAATACCAATCAAAAATCTGGAGATTATTCTCAAAACATAGAAACATACAGACCTAGTCACGCCGATTATGTATACGAAAAAAAATACGGTATTCGAGATTATCGGGGAGGTGGAAGGAGTTCGGCAAGAGAAACCGCTTGTAGGGTAGTTGCAGGAGCAATTGCTAAACAAGTTCTGACTGATGTTAAAATTAATGCGTTTGTTTCTTCTGTTGGAAATATTTCAATTAATAAACCTTATCAGGAGTTAAATTTTTCAAGTATAGAAAGTAATGCAGTTCGTTGTCCAGATATTGAAACTGCAAAAAAAATGGAAAAACACATTCTGGAAATAAAAAAACAAGGAGATACAATTGGCGGAACAATTACTTGTGTAATTCAAAATGTACCCATTGGTCTAGGTGAACCAGTTTTTGATAAATTACATGCCGAATTAGGAAAAGCAATGCTATCTATAAATGCAGTTAAGGGATTTGAATATGGAAGTGGTTTTTGTGGGTCTCAGATGAAAGGCAGTGAACATAATGATTTGTATAATTCAGATGGAACAACTAAAACGAATCTTTCTGGAGGTATTCAAGGTGGAATTTCAAACGGTATGGATATTTACTTTAGAGTTGCATTTAAACCAGTTGCAACCTTGATTCAAAAACAAGAAGTATTATCGAGTGAAAATTTGATAATCGAACAGCAAGGAAAAGGGAGACACGATCCCTGTGTGGTTCCAAGAGCAGTTCCAATTGTAGAAGCAATGGCAGCCATAGTCCTTGCAGATTTTTATTTACTAAATAAATCGTACCAAAAATAATGGAGACTAAAAACAATTTAAAAAAATCAATTTTAAACAATATAACTATTCAAATTGTAATTGCTATGCTCCTAGGGGCTATTCTGGGTGTAATAATTCATAATAATTATATTGCTGATGATGCTAAAAATTTTAGCGATAAAATAAAAATGTTAGCTACTGTATTCATTCGATTGGTTCAAATGATAATTGCCCCATTGGTCTTTACAACTTTGGTTGTTGGAATAGCTAAACTTGGAGATGTTAAATCAGTTGGTAGAATTGGGGGGAAAGCTTTGGTATGGTTTTTCACTGCATCATTTATTTCATTATTGATTGGTATGTTTTGGGTAAATACCTTGAAGCCTGGTGTAGGATTGCAATTAGGAACAATTGATAAAAATGCTGCAAATGAACTAACTGAAAAGGTGGAGGGATTTTCTGCTCAAAATTTTATAGAACATATAATTCCAAAAAGTATTATTGAGGCAATGGCCAATAATGAAATTTTACAGATTGTAATATTTTCAATTTTCTTTGGATTAGCAGCGGCTTCAATTGGTGAAAATTCAAAACCAATCGTTAATGCATTAGACAAAACATCTCATATCATTTTAAAAATGGTAAACTATGTAATGAAATTTGCACCAATAGGAGTGTTTGGTGCCATTGCTGGAGTATTTGCAATTAAAGATATAAGTGAATTATTATTTACATACGCTAAGTTTTTTAGTTCATTTTTAGTCGGAATTGCTTCACTATGGTTGTTTTTACTAGTTATTGGTTTTATTTTCTTAAGAAATCAAATGGCTACATTATTAAAACGAATAATTAGTCCATTAATGATTGCATTTGGCACTACAAGTAGTGAGGCAGTGTTTCCAAAATTAACCGAAGAATTAGAGCGATTTGGAGTAAAAGATAAAATAGTTTCTTTCATGTTACCACTAGGATATTCATTTAATTTAGATGGTAGTATGATGTACATGACCTTTGCGAGTATTTTTATTGCACAAGTTTATGGAGTAGATTTAGATGTATCTACTCAAATAACTATGTTGTTGGTATTAATGTTAACAAGTAAAGGAATTGCCGGAGTTCCTAGAGCAAGTTTAGTTGTAGTTGCAGCCACCTGTGGTATGTTTAAAATTCCAGTTGAGGGTATAGCTTTGATATTGCCTATTGATCATTTTTGTGATATGTTTAGAAGTGCAACTAATGTTTTAGGTAATGCAATTGCAACCTCAGTTGTAGGTAATTGGGAAAAAGACAGTTAATGACGATTAAAAATCATTTATCCTGGATAAATGATATATATTTAAAGGTATATAATTCAAAGAGATAAAATACATAATACTTATAAGTAAATTGCTTAAAATGAAATTTTGATTTTATAAATAAATTTAAATCTATTAATTAATTTATAACTTATATAAAATAATAGAATACCTATATTTACATATTATAAGTATATACAAAAAATGAGTTACTATAAAATACTGAATTTAGAACATTACTTTAAAATGTATAAAAAATCAGTACGCGAACCAAGAAAATTTTGGGATCGTATTGCTGATGAAAACTTCACTTGGTACCAAAAATGGGATAAAGTTTTTGAATTTGATATGCAAGAATCTAAATTCAAATGGTTTGTAGATGCCAAAGTAAATATTACAAAAAATTGTATTGATCGTCATTTAGCTAAAAGAGGTGAAAAAACTGCAATAATATTTGAACCAAACGACCCAAGTGAAGCAGCTCAACATATTTCTTATAACGAATTGTATGCTCGAGTTTCAAGAATGGCAAATGTTCTTAGAGAACAAGGTATAAAAAAGGGAGACCGCATTTGTATTTATTTACCAATGATTCCTGAATTGGCAGTTTCAGTTTTGGCTTGCGCCAGAATAGGTGCTATACATTCAGTTGTTTTTGCTGGATTTTCTTCTTCTGCAGTTTCAGCAAGAATTAACGATTCGGAATGTAAAATGGTAATCACTTCTGATGGAGGTTACCGAGGAAATAAAGCAATTGATTTAAAAGGCATTGTAGACGAGGCAATAGAAAAATCTCCATGTGTTAAAAAAGTATTGGTTGTAAAAAGAACAAATACCGAAGTAAACATGAAAGAAGGACGCGACCAATGGCTACAACCATTAATGGAAGCTGCAGTTCCAAATAATGTAGCAGAAATTATGGATTCCGAAGATCCGTTATTTATATTATATACTTCAGGATCTACAGGAAAGCCTAAAGGAATGGTGCATACCACAGCCGGTTACATGGTTTACACTGCTTATACTTTTAAAAATATATTCAATTACGAAGAAAACGATGTGTATTGGTGTACTGCTGATATTGGTTGGATTACCGGACATTCGTATATATTATATGGACCATTATTAAACGGAGCAACAACAGTAATTTTTGAAGGAGTTCCTTCTTACCCAGATTTTAGCCGTTTTTGGGAAGTAATTGAAAAACATAAAGTTAATCAGTTTTACACAGCACCAACAGCTATTAGAGCACTTGCAAAAGAGAGTTTAGATTATGTTCAAAGATTTCCTTTGAGTTCTTTAAAAGTAATTGGATCAGTTGGAGAACCAATTAACGAAGAGGCTTGGCACTGGTACAATGACCATGTAGGAGGGAAGCGTTGTCCACTTGTGGATACTTGGTGGCAAACAGAAACTGGTGGGATTATGATATCGCCAATTCCTTTTGTTACTCCAACAAAACCAACCTATGCATCCTTACCATTACCTGGAATTCAACCTGTTTTGATGGATGAATTGCGTAATGAAATTGTTGGAAATCAAGTAACAGGTAGTTTGTGTATTAAATTTCCTTGGCCTTCTATGGCTAGAAGTATTTGGGGAGATCACCAAAGATATAAGGAAACTTATTTCTCTGCTTTTCCTGGTAAATACTTTACCGGAGATGGTGCTTTAAGAGATGAAGTTGGGTATTATAGAATTACCGGAAGAATTGATGATGTAATTATTGTTTCTGGACATAATTTAGGTACTGCACCTATTGAAGATGCAATTAATGAACATCCTGCAGTTGCAGAAAGTGCAATTGTAGGTTTTCCACATGATATTAAAGGAAACGCACTTTATGGTTTTGTAATTTTAAAAGAGATTGGTGAAAGCAGAAATCATGAAAATCTTGCAAAAGAGATCAACCAATTGATTTCAGATCAAATTGGACCAATTGCAAAATTGGATAAAATTCAGTTTGTTGAAGGTTTGCCAAAAACAAGATCTGGAAAAATCATGCGTAGAATATTAAGAAAAATTGCCGAAGGAGATTTCTCTAATTTTGGAGATACTTCAACTTTATTGAATCCAGAAATTGTGGATCAAATAAAAGACGGTAAAATATAGTTTTTTTTAGAATTCTTAATATCTATATAATGTTCAATCTAGATTTTAGTTTTAAAAACAATATCGCTAGGGTATAGGCATCATCCGTAGTAGAAACTCGTTCTGTTTTTGGAATTTTATATAAGGTACCTAATTGCTCAATAGTAAAATTTGCATTGTTGATGTCATTTAGTTTCTTATGCATAATTTCTAAATCTAAGGCTTCATTTTTTAATCGGCCGCAAGCCATTTTTTCAAGAACCTCATTAATCATTTCAACATCAAAATTAATGCGATGTCCAACTAAAGTAGAATTTCCAATATATTCTATGAATTTCTCCATAGCTTGCCATTCTGACATTTTTGGTTGTTCAGATTCTAACAAGAAATCACTAGAAATACCATTATCATGAAGGTATTTGTATTGTGGGATAGTAACTTCAAAAACATCTCCAATACGAATACTATCCTCAATAACTGAAACCGCACCAAAAGATAATATAACATCTTTTTTTGGGTTCAAACCACTAGTTTCAGTGCATAACACAACATAGCGGTTGGTTTTATTTTCAAATTTTGTCAAGTATTCTTTCCAAAATTCAGGTGAATTTTTATTACTGTTCTTTAACCAATCAATCATAACTTAGGAAAATTGTGTTAATTGAATTTTATCTTTAATCAACTCTTCAAGTTCTTTCATGGGAGCTAGAGCATTTTTCAACTTTTCTTTATCTACTTTGCTTAATTCTTCCAAATTAATATACTGCCCAGTATTATCGTTTTTCAAACCTTCTAAAGTTCTAAATTTAGACAACACTAAATAAGCATCAGCACAATTCAAATATATTTCTGAAAACTTAGGGTCAATCATTGCTAATTGTTTAAATCTTAAGTAAGTACTATTAACACCTTTGATATTATTACTTAAAATTAATAATCGAGCTCCATCTATTAATGGCATTAATGCTCTTGTTTTTATATCAAATTTACCTTTGTTTTCACCTTCTTCCTCAATATTGAATTTTTTAAAGAAGTTAAGAGGAGTAGGTTTTTTGATGGTATCGTTTCCTAAGTAATCTAGGAAAAGTACTTTATTTTTTATGTTTGAAAATATAACATCGGTTATTGTGTCTTCAATTTTTTGTTCACCAAAAGCTATTTCGTAGTCGAAGAACACACTACTAATTTCATTGGTGTTTTCACCTGGAGTATTCATCCAATTCTCATATTGTTTACTCCAGTCTGTCAATGACTTACACCACATCATATTACTAGCCATATGTCCGTTTGGACAATTAATATAACCCACTTTTTCAAGAGTTGCGGTTGCTTTCTTTGCTAATTTTAAAAAGTAGTCTTTAACATCTCGGTATTTCTCTGGAGAAACATCCTCAAAAACTAATATACTGTCTTGATCTGTTAATAATAGCTGTTCTTTTCTACCTTGACTTCCAATACATAACCATGCAAAACGGGCAGGAGGTGAGCCTAATTCTAAAATAGATTGCTCAATTGATCTTTTTACTATAGCTAAAGTAACTTCTCCAACAATACTACTAATATGAGTTAATGGTATATTTTTATTTAAGGAAGACTGAATAATATCGGCCAATTTATTTCTAACTAATTTTAATTCTTTAGCAGTTTGAGATTTTTTAATTTCTTTTAATAGAATACCAGGGTTATTTGCCTGTGCAACAACTAAATCATGTTCAGAAATCACTCCTTTAACCTCTGATTTATCTGTACCATCCTTAGTAACACATAAATGAGTCACCCCATGCTTTAGCATAACCAATTGAGCTTCTGCAACAGAAATGTTTTCGGTTACTGTTATCACAGGCGAAGCCATGATTTTACTAATAGAGTTAGTTAATGGAAAGCGGCCAGTTGCAACTTTAGATCTAAAATCTTTATCTGTTACAATACCAATAGGGTTATTTTGATCGGTAATTAGAGCGCTATCAAACATGTTTTCAGTCACCAATTGAGCAGCATCTTTAATTAAAGTATCGTGACTAATTTTTAACGGCGTTTTATTATAATTTAACGATTGAAAATACTGCATATCCGACTGATTATCAGAATATGAGACATTATCAGATAGTAAAGTGTGATTTTTGTTATCTAAACTGTTTTTTGTATTGACTGCAAAACTCTCTAAAAGAAAATCTAAAACTGTAGCGTTTTGAGCAACAAAAGGCTTAAAAGTAGCAATAGGAACAGCATAAACAATGCTTTCTTCACGTGCTTTAGCAGTCATTTGGTAATTATTCTTAGCAAAGAAAGGACGCAGACCAAAAATATCTCCAGCGTAACATTTGTTTAATAAAGTTTCTTCAGCATCAGAAATAACTGTAAGATGAATCACTCCAGAAGCTACTACGTAAAAGTCATCGTGCAGCGTGTCATTTATTTGAAACAACGATTTATGCTTTTCTAAATTAATAACACGAATTGTTGAAACTATCTTAAGTAAATCTTCGTAAGATAAATAACTGAACGGTTCGTATTCTTTTAAAAAGTTTGCTATACGTTGGGTAATAGCATTTTCCATAAATTGTGTTTTAAATTGTTTCTATAAATATACTACAAAAATAAGAAAGAAGGAATTATATATAGAGAGGGATGAATAAGTTTACTAACATTTTTTTGAACTATTTATTCTAATTATAACACTTTGTAAAATATTCTATTTTACATAATATAAATTATAGTTCAAATATATAAATTTAATTAATCTAATTCACTAAGTAACTTTATGCGGTATATCTTACCAATAGCAACAGTTAAGCGTGTAATGTAATCCTCTATTAACCAACTTCTGTAGTTTTTTGAAACATTTCCAAGACATGAGCAATACTGCTTAATTCTAAATTCTATATCATCAATAAGTTCTTTAGATAATCTTCGTGCAGAAACTAAATCAATTGTATTTTCAACACACATTCTTGCATGTTGATCTAAAGATTTGTCAATAATTGTTTTTGCTTTTAAATTAGCTCGAACGGTTAATTTAAATTCTTCCATTATATCCATATGAATATTTTCAGAATTCTTGAATTTTGCAGCCAATTCAGCCGGCATAACATATTTAAAATTACTTTCAATTTCAGCATCATCTCTTAAGTTCTCTAAATAATATTCAGGAGACTTAAATATATGCTGCCAATCAACTGGATTATTCCATAATCCGAATCGTAAAGCGTTATTTCCTAGATCAATAATAGTAAATTCATCTTTATTTGGTAATTTTCTTGAACCGCGACCAATCATCTGAAAATAAAGTGTTAACGACTTTGTTGCTCTATTTAATATGATACTCTCAACCGTTGGTTCATCAAATCCAGTTGTTAATATTCCGACCGATGTTAATATGGCATCAGGCGTTTTCTTAAACCAACTTAATATTTCTTTTCTATCCTCTGCAGTTGTAGTATTATCCAAATGTCTTATATTAAATCCTGCTTGCTTAAAGCTCTCATAAACATATATTGAAGTATGAATCCCGTTATTAAATATCAGTGTTTTCTTTCCTAAAGATTTCTCGGTGTATGCATGCAATAACTTTTCCTGCATTACCATATTTGTATATAAATCCTCAGAAGATTTAACTGTGTAATCTCCATTAATACCTACTTTTAAAGAGGTCAAACCTACATCATAGCTGTATGTTGTTGCATTTGCTAAAAAACCTTTATCTATTAGGTTTTGAATAGTATCTCCAACAATGAGTTCGTTGTAGTTTTTATACATTGGCAACTTAATATTTGAACTCAATGGTGTGGCTGTAACTCCTAATATAAATGCGTTACTAAAAGCACTAAATAACTTCCTAAATGAATTAAAGTGAGCCTCGTCAATTATCAGTAAACCAACATCTTGTATTTTTAATTTATCATCGTTTAGTCGATTTTTCAATGTCTCAATCATCGCCACAAAACACGAATATTCATCTTGATCTGGAAGTTCTTTAATGGCGCTATTTATTACCTTGTTTTTTACTTCAAAATCCTTTAGCATTTTAGAAGTTTGCTTACAAAGTTCTATTCGATGAGTCAATACCACCACTTTTTTATTGTGTTGCACTAAATACCTTCTTGTGATTTCAGAAAAAATCACGGTTTTACCTCCACCTGTAGGTAATTGATACAATAAATGATAATTGGAAGGAGCTTTATCTATTCGCTCAAAAATTTTATCTATGTCACCTTTTTGATAACCATAGAGTTCTTTTTTTTCTTCAATTTCAAGAAGTAGCTCTTTTTTTGACATAGTAAATTTTACAATTTTGCAAAACTACATCTAAAAAAAGGTTTCACCATAATTTTTTTGAATTATTCTACAAATAATCTAATTTTTCGAGTATTATTTGAAATTCTATACTATTAAACCAATTTTGTTTTATTGTTTTATAATGAATACCCACTACTCTACTTTTAAATTCAGCAGTAATTCCTTTTTCATTCATATAAAATACCGCCTGATTAAACGAGGTGAACATACTTTTATAAAAAGCTTCTTGTTTTATTTCTTTTTCTGAAGAATAAGTTTGCGCAATCTCAATTGTATAAAGCATTAAATCGGCAACCAAATAAGCATCCATACCAAGCGATATGAAATGTTTTATGTATTTTTGAGCAACTGACCGACGCAATTTTGATTTTTTTCCTTTAATAGGATAATATTCATTGGTAACTTTAAGTTTGGCTTCTTTAATTAATTTGTTTTCATTTGGATTAAAAACAAAATCGTAATACACCTTTACCTCCTTAAATTTATCGTACAACTCCATGATTTGCTCTTCAAGTTGTATTTTATTTAATTCGGATAGATACTTATTTAATTCTCGCTTGCTCATAATAAATGCTAAATTAATGCAAAAGTAAACCAGTTTGTTGTTTTTATTCTATTCTTATTACTTAATTTTGTAATCTTAATTATAGTTTTATGATCAAAATTTTTAAAGTTACTGCAATATTAGAAGGGTTTTCTTATGTTTTCTTATTAGCAAACATGATTGTTAACAAACATTCGAATCCTGAATTATATAAAATGTTATTATTTCCAATAGGAATGACACACGGCATATTATTTATTGGATATATTTACTTGACTTTTATTTTAAAAGCGAGACAAAATTGGACGTTAAAAGATATAGCTATAATTATTTTAGGTTCATTAATTCCTCTGGGAGCTTTCTTTATCGAAAAAAAATACTTGAAAAATGCATAATTTTTTAGAAAAAATATTCGGCTGGTTGTATCCATTACTTCGTAAGATTTCACTTGGAGATCTAACTTCTGCATATATTAGTTTGGTTGTTAACATATTTATTTTATGTGTAATAGCCTATGTGATTTATGTAATCTTTAGATTAGTATTAGTTGCACTTATGGCTATAATTGCCAGAAAAACCAAAACCCATTTTGACGATTTATTAGTTTCTAATCAAACTGCTAAGTACATCGCGCATTTAATTCCGTTTTTATTTATCTACAAATCGGTCCCAATTATTTTAGAAAATTATGATTATTGGGAGTCGGTTTTTGGTAAAATGGTTGGAGTTTATATTGTTTTATTATCACTTTGGATTGTAAGAAGTATTTTAAAAGCAACGAGCGAATATCTAAAAGAAAAACCAAGATTAAGTGATAAGCCTATTGATAGCTACATTCAAGTTATCATGATCATTTTATGGATATTTTGCATCGGAATTATTATTTCTAAAATATTTGATATCAATTTAAATACTTTATTTGGAGTACTAGGAGCGATTTCGGCTATTATATTATTAATTTTTAGAGATACAATTTTAGGATTTGTTGCTAGTGTTCAGGTTTCTTTAAATGATATGGTGCGTATTGGCGACTGGATTACTTTTGATAAATATGGAGCTGATGGGGATGTAATAGAAATTAATTTGGCCACTGTAAAAGTTAGAAATTTTGATAATACTACTACCACTATCCCTACTTACAGCCTTATATCAGATTCTTTTAGAAACTGGCGCGGAATGCTTAACTCGGATGGAAGACGAATTAAAAGACACATATTAGTAAAAGCAAAAAGCATTCGATTCCTTTCAGATAATGAATTGAATAAATTAAAAAGAATTCAACTTATAGCGGATTATATTGATAGCCGTCAAATTGAAATAAATAAATTTAATGCTTCAAATAATGTCGATAAATCATTGGCTATAAACGGAAGGAATATCACAAATTTTGGTTTATACAGAAAGTACATAACCCAATATTTAGAGACCCATACAGGAATTAACAAGGATATGATTTTGCTTTGCAGACAATTACAACCTACATCACAAGGTATGCCACTAGAGATTTATGCCTTTTCAAAAGATCAACGATTTGAGCAATACGAACACATTATGGCTGATATTTTTGATCATATCATTGCCTCTATTGCCTATTTTGATTTAGAGTTGTTTGAAATTACTACAGAAAAATCAAATTAAATTATTCTTTAATCTATCTTCAACATACTCAATTTTGGTTTTACCATGCGCTTGAGGTTTACCTTCAATACTCACGCTAACCATAGTAATTTGATCAATTGTAATTATAGTTTCTTTGGTCATCATATTTCTAACTTCACAAGTAAGTGTTAATGATGTTGTACCAAATTTTATTACATCAAT
>CAMCBB010000039.1 GCA_945872875.1 Flavobacterium psychrophilum | reverse complement strand
GGTTACCCCGGCAAATACAACCAAGCCATTCGAGAAGAGCTTAGCGCCAATCCGCCTAAATTATTTATTTGTGGGCATTCACACATATTAAAAGTACAGTTTGACAAAAGTTTAAATTTACTCCACATGAATCCAGGTGCCGCTGGAGTTTCAGGCTTTCACCAAATTCGTACCATGTTGCGATTTGAAATCGATGGTGATAAAATTCAGAGTTTGGAGATTGTGGAAATAGGGAAGAAGTAACAGGTTAAACAAAAAAATCCCAAACTTTCGTTCGGGATTTTCTTCGCACTAATAAACTAAGTTTATAGGTTTATCTCAATCGGTCCACAGATTTTACGAGATCTTCATCCTTCTTAATAGCCTTGTTAGCCAAAACTAGAAAAACGATAGAAAAGATAGGTAGAAACATCCCAATACCCTTCTCCGAAACTGTAGCAGTTCCTCCGGATAGATTTAGGGAACGAGTAACAAACAATCCTAATAAAATTAAATTTAATATCATATTCAATCTGTTTAAAACAAATTGTTGCTGTCTTTTTTTGAAAGTAATGATGCTAATTAACGCAAGTGTAGTACTCAATCCAAATACTATTTGATAAAGAATTACATTCATAAAGTAGAAATCTTTTCCTTCAATAGTTTTCCATAATGGAAAAACAAACGGAAGAATTCCTGTAAGTATAAATACAATTGCTAAATAAACAGTTTGAATTCGTTGTAACATAATTACTAAATTGTGTAGCAAAAATATATTTTCTTTTTCTAAAAAACTATTGCTCGAATAAAAATTATTCGTATTATTGCATTAGAAATCCGTAAGTACTTCAAAAACACGGATGTTTTCATCAGAAAAAATTTACCACACAACATTGTATTGTCACTTATTTCCCTAAAAATTATATTTAATAAACATTTATGTTTGATAGTTCAGCATTAAAAGGAATGAAGTTATCCGAACTTCAAGAAATTGCCAAATTGGCAAAAACCATAAAATTTAACGGCGTTAAAAAAGAGGTCTTAATTGATCAAATTTTAGCACATCAAGAAGCGGCAGCTAAGCAAAACGATGCTGCTAGTTCTGCACCTGCTAAAGAGGAGAAAGTTAAAAGAGCTCGAATTTTGCCTGTTGGCGCTAATAAATCCGAATCGAATTCGTCCGATTTATTTTCGGATGAATTAGTAAAAGAAACTCCTGCCGAAGAAGCAGCTCCTGCTAAAGAGGAGCGTTTCCAAAAGAAACCAAAATTTGTAAAGCAAAATCAACCAGAGACTTTTGAACAAAATGCTGATTTATTAGCAACAGAAGAAATTATTACTTCAGAAAATGATACAAATGCCGATGCGCCTGCAAAGCCATTTAATCCAAATCAAAAGCATAAAAATCCAAATCAGAATCCAAACCAAAACCCGAATCAAAATCCGAATTTTAAAGCTAAAAAAAGCCCAAATTTTAGAGATTCTGATTATGAGTTTGACGGAATCATAGAAAGTGAAGGTGTTTTAGAAATGATGCCCGATGGCTACGGATTTTTAAGATCTTCTGATTATAACTATTTGGCTTCGCCCGATGATATTTATTTATCTACTTCACAAATTCGTTTATTCGGATTAAAAACCGGAGATACCGTAAAAGGAGTAGTGCGCCCACCAAAAGAAGGAGAGAAGTTTTTCCCTTTAGTGCGGGTGTTAAAAATTAACGGACACGATCCGCAAGTGGTTCGTGATCGTGTTTCTTTTGATCATCTAACACCAATTTTCCCTAAAGAAAAATTCAATATTGCCGACAAGCAAGCCAGTGTTTCTACAAGAGTAATCGATTTGTTTTCGCCTATTGGTAAAGGACAAAGAGGAATGATTGTGGCACAGCCAAAAACCGGTAAAACCATGTTGCTTAAGGATATTGCCAATGCCATTGCTGCCAATCATCCCGAAGTATATTTAATTGTTTTATTGATTGACGAGCGTCCCGAGGAGGTAACTGACATGCAACGCAGTGTGCGTGGAGAGGTAATTGCTTCTACCTTTGATAGAGAGCCACAAGAGCATGTTAAAATTGCAAATATTGTTTTAGAAAAATCAAAACGATTGGTAGAATGTGGTCACGATGTTGTGATTCTTTTAGATTCGATTACTCGTTTAGCAAGAGCTTATAATACGGTGCAACCCGCATCTGGTAAGGTCTTGAGTGGGGGAGTAGATGCCAATGCATTACAAAAACCAAAACGATTCTTTGGAGCGGCTCGTAATGTAGAAAACGGAGGTTCGCTAAGTATCATCGCTACGGCATTAACCGAAACCGGATCTAAAATGGATGAGGTAATCTTTGAAGAATTTAAAGGAACCGGTAACATGGAACTGCAATTGGATCGTAAGATTGCCAACCGTAGAATCTTCCCAGCCATAGATTTAACTTCTTCTAGTACCCGTAGAGACGACTTGTTACTTGACGAAAAGACCCTACAACGCATGTGGATTTTAAGAAAATTCCTTGCCGACATGAACCCAGTGGAAGCTATGGATACCATTAACGACAAAATCAAAAAGACTCGAAACAACGATGAATTTTTGATTTCTATGAATGATTAGAAGCGAAAAATTTGTTTATTTTATATTTGAATAAAAAAAAAAGGAGCTGAAATTCAGCTCCTTTTTTATATAAATAAGTTTAGTAATTACTCTTTGCTAGCCAAATAGCGTTCAGCGTCCAAAGCAGCCATACAACCCGTTCCGGCTGCAGTAATTGCTTGGCGGTACACATGATCGGCAGCATCACCACCAACAAATACACCCGCAACATTAGTTTTAGAAGTACCTGGAGTATTTACAATATAACCAGTTTCGTCTAGTGTTAGATAATCTTTGAAAATATCTGTATTTGGTTTGTGTCCAATAGCTACAAAAAATCCAGTTGCAGGAATTTCATGGGTTGCTCCAGAAACTCTGTTTTTAACACGAACAGCAGTTACTACTTGTCCGTCACCTAATACTTCATCGGTTTCGGTATTTAATAATATCTCAATATTTTCGGTTTTTCGTACACGCTCTGCCATGATTTTAGAAGCTCTAAATTGCTCGCTACGCACCAACATGGTTACTTTCTTACAAAGTTTAGATAAGTAATGTGCTTCTTCGCAAGCCGAATCTCCAGCACCTACAATAACTACTTCTTGATTGCGGTAGAAAAAGCCATCGCAAACCGCACATGCCGAAACACCACCACCCATTTTTAAATAATGTTGTTCGGAGTCTAATCCTAAATATTTAGCAGAAGCCCCGGTAGAAATAATTATGGTATCGCAATGAATCTCTTTGTCGTCGTTGATCCACACTTTATGTACCGGCCCTGAAAAATCTACTTTGGTAACCCAACCGTCTCTAACATCTGTTCCAAATCGTTCGGCTTGCTCTTGCAAGTTCATCATCATTTGTGGTCCTGTAATTCCTTCAGGATTTCCAGGATAATTTTCTACTTCATTTGTAGTTGTTAGTTGGCCTCCCGGTTGTGTACCTTGGTACAATACTGGATACATGTTTGCTCTTGATGCATATATAGCAGCAGTGTATCCCGCTGGTCCTGAGCCAATAATTAAGCATTTAATTTTTTCGATAGTAGTAGACATAAATTATTTTATTAAAGAATGGCAAAGGTAAGTTTTTATTAAAATATATCCCTAAAATTACTATTAGAAATATTGATGCTGTAATTAATTTAATTAATAATTGAAAACATTTTGAGAACCGATTAATTGTTTTTATATTTGCACTCGCTTTCGGGGTGTAGCGTAGCCCGGTTATCGCGCCTGCTTTGGGAGCAGGAGGCCGCAGGTTCGAATCCTGCCACCCCGACAAATAAAGCGTGGAACTTTTTATAAAGGTTACTTTGATAAAAAGTGAAAGGATTTGATTAAATTAAAGCACCGCTTTAATTTGCAAAGCGTCCCTAGAGGATCATGTAATAATCCTGCCACCCCGACAAAAGTCTTTTCATTTTTATGAAAGGACTTTTTTCATTTATATAGAATGCAAAAAAAACCGAGTATAAACTCGGTTTTACTATTTTATTTTGTTGGCTTTTTGGTCAGTACGGCGTTATCAACAAATCGTTTCATATCAATTTTTTGATCGCCATACAATTTGATTTCCGATTTACCAGAAGCATCAATTGATAGGGCGCCTTGAACTAATAAACTAACCGAAGAATAAGCTTCGCAAGTTAGTTCGGCACTCTTTGCAGTTAAGCCTTTAGCTTCCAAATTGGCGTTGTTATCCAAGCGAACTTTTAGTTGGGCCACATCTCCATTTACAAGGGCATCACTTTTTTGGTATAAATCCAAAGTTAAGTTGGTTGCAGTAACCAAAGCTTTTAAAGAAGAATTTTTGCTAAGATTAATAACTGCATTTTCCCCTTTATCGTTTAATTCCGCTTTAGATTTATCATCCATCATTAAAGTGAAGTTTTTAGCTTTTGAATTTAAAAACAATTTCGAATAATCGTAGCATTTAAAGGTAATGTCATCCAATTCGATTTCGGCAATAGCACTAACCACCGCTTCATTACGAGATACAACTTGTTTAAAGTCGTTAGTATAGGTAACACGAATACTTAATTTTTTATAACTTGAAATATCTTTTAAGGTTGATAAACGCAAGGTAGAACCACTAAGTTTAGAACTAATAGCTTCATGTAGATTTTCATCGGCTTCAATTTCTAATCCAAATTCACTTCCTTTTACTAAGAAAATTTCCAAATTATCTGCTACTTCTAAAGTAGTGAAACTTTCAATTTTTTTGATTACGGTGGTTACAATTTTAGACCCTTTGATTTTTTCTTTCTTTTGTGAATAGGTAAAAGAAGTTGCTAAAGCGAGTACAATGACTAGAATTATTTTTTTCATGTTTGATTTAGTTTATCCTACAAATTTATAATTTTTTTTATTGCTGACAGAACAATTTTAAGCTTTAAGTTTGATACTCCATTCAAATTCCATTTCAGTAACTATAACTCCTTGTTTGTTTTTGCCAATTGATTTTAGCCAAACAGTTTGTCCTTCGCCAGTAGCAATTGTTTTTTGGATAGCCTCTGAGATATTTCCTACATTGTTGCAAGTGAAATGGATTTTTCCATTTGCTTTTTTGTTGAAGGATGCTTTTGAGTTTAGTACCAACATCGATATGGATCTTTTGCTGTTTTTTATTTCATTCAGTACTAATGCGCCGGTAGTTAATTCGGCTCCCATAGCAAGCACGGCAAAGTAAATGGAGTGGAACGGATTTTTATTTATCCAGTTTTCTCTCACAGTTGCAGAACAGGAGTTTGAATTTATCTCTTTTAGTCGAACTCCGCACCAAAATGCTGAAGGTAGTTTAAAGAATAGAAAAGCATTGAGCTTGATTAGCGTCCAGTTCATAATTTTTTTATTGTAAATATAACTAATTTTCACAAAGCTTCATTTGTTAATAATTTGTTAAATTTAAGTACTTTGTATTGCATAATACTTTTTAAAGGTTGTATCTTTGCATAAGAAATTAATAGACTATATATAGTATGTTTAATTTCGAAATAAAAAAGGGAGAATAAATTTCAAAAAAATAAATTATGAATATTGAAAATACAAAGGCTCAAATGCGGAAAGGTGTTTTAGAATTTTGTATCTTATCGGTGTTAAAAGAAAAAGAAGCTTACACCTCAGAGATACTAGATACTTTAAAAAACGCAAAATTACTTGTAGTAGAGGGTACAGTTTATCCGCTGTTAACAAGATTAAAAAATGATGAATTGCTAAATTATCGTTGGGAAGAATCTACATCAGGGCCACCTAGAAAGTATTATGAATTAACAGAGCAAGGAAAAACTTTTTTAAATGAATTAAATGGCACCTGGATAGAATTGTCAGATGCAGTAACTATTATAACTAATAAAAAATAAGAAAACATGAACAAAACAGTAAATATTAATATAGGGGGTTTATTTTTTCATATTGATGAAGATGCTTACTCAAAATTATCAAAATATTTTGAAGCAGTAAAACGATCGCTTACTAATTCTTCCAGTAAAGAAGAGGTTATGAAAGATATAGAAATGCGTGTAGCTGAAATTTTATCAGAAAAACAAAAAAGTGAAAAACATGTAATTAACGGTAAAGATGTTGATGATGTTATAGCTGTTATGGGTCAGCCTGAAGATTATAGAATAGACGACGATGCTTCAGAGCCAGCACCTTCATATAATTATATTCATACTGGCAGAAAAAAATTATATCGTGATGAAGATAAAGGAATGATAGGAGGGGTGTGTACCGGGCTTGGGCATTACTTTGGAATTGATTCTGTATGGTTGCGTTTGTTCTTTTTATTATTGTTTTTCGGTTTTGGATCAGGGGTAATTGCCTATATTGTTTTATGGATTGCGATGCCAAAAGCAGTTACAACAGCAGAAAAATTAGAAATGACTGGAAAACCAGTTAACATTTCAGAAATTGAAAAAAAGGTAAAGGAAGAATTTGATAAAGTATCGGGTAAAATAAAAAATGTAGATTATGATGATCTAGGTAATCGAGTAAAGAATAGTGCCGAAACCTTTGGAAGTAAATTAGGAGGTGTTTTACAAACCATTTTTGAAGCTTTCTCCAAAGTAATTGGAGTAATTATAATTATCTTCTCATCTATCGCTTTATTTGGGATAATTATTGCTTCTGGAGTTGCAATTTTCTCAAGTTCGTTGCCACAAAATACTTTAATTAATCATATTAGAACTCCATTAGGATTAGAAACGCCAATGTGGATTCAAGGCACCTTGTTTTTATTGACTTTTGGAATTCCGTTTTTCTTCTTATTTATTTTAGGATTGAAAATAGTTGTAACTAATTATAAATCAATTGGAAATATTGCAAAATATACCCTGATTGCTGTATGGAGCATTGCACTTTCCTTATTAATTACAATTGGAGTAAAAGAGTTTACTCAAATTTCATCGGAAGGTAAAGAGGTGAAAAAAGAATTAATTGCGCTTTCGCCAAACGATACTTTGAGAATTACTTTTAAGAATAATGATTTTTATGATAAAGAAATCGATAATAGGATTGATTTTAGATTGACTCAAGATGAAACAAACAGAGAAATCATCTATTCTAATAATGTTTCCATTAAAATATTACCAACTAAAGATACCGTTCCTTATTTGCAAATTGAAAAAATTGCCTTGGGTAAATCAATGGAAGAAGCTAGAAAGCGTGCCGAAAAAATTAAATACGGTTATAAAATTGAAGGAAATAAATTAGTGTTAGATAATTATTTAATTAGCCAAGTAGCATCAAAATTTAGAAACCAAAAGGTGGAATTGTTTCTTTACCTTCCGGTGGGAACACAGTTTCAAGCCGACGCAAGTGTTCAAGTATATGATGAATCAGAGGATGGTTATTTTAACTTGCATTTTTCATCAGATGACTACATTTATAAAGTTTTGGATACTAAAGTAAAATGTACTAATTGTCCTCCCAATGAAAACGATGATGATGTTTCTATACTAACAGAAGAAGTAAATGAAATAGACGGTGATTCTGTAAAAACAGTTACAGTTCAAGTTAATAATGGAAAGAAAATAATTAAAACTGTTACTAAAACTCAAACTTTTTAATCATGATAAAGCTAATTTTAGTTTGTGTTAAATTAATAATATCCTTCACAATAGCATTACTTTTTTCGTAACAACATTATTTTGAAATATTTGCAAAAATCCCAATAATTATTGGGATTTTTTTGTTAAAACAAGCTTTTTTTAATAAATACATAAAAATGAGCTAATTATTTAAAAAAAATATAGAAAAATTAACAGTTATTTAAATAAATAGTTATTTTTAAAAAAAAATTAAATAACTATCTAATAATGAAGATATTAATTACAGGGGCTACTGGTTTAATTGGACAAGAATTAACCAATTTACTTTTGCAAGAAAAACATACTGTTCATTATTTGACAACTACACCTTTCAAAAGTCACAAACGACAAAATTATTTTGGCTTTCATTGGAATCCAAAAACAGGTAAAATCGATGATAATTGCATCATTGGAGTTGATGTAGTTATTCATTTAGCTGGTGCTTCGATTTCACAAAAATGGACACCATCATATAAAAAAGAATTAGTAGAAAGCAGAATAAAATCGGCTGATTTGTTGTTTCAATTACTTAGCAAACATCCGAATCAAGTAAAACATTATATTTCAGCTTCTGGAACTGCAATTTATCCCGATAGTGATTCGGCTATATATGATGAAACTGCTTCAGAAATAGACCATTCTTTTTTAGGAAATCTAGTGGTCAAATGGGAGGAAAGTGCCGATCAATTTAAATTATTGAATATTAAAGTAGCTAAAATGCGTACAGGTGTGGTTTTTTCTAAAAAAGGAGGTGCGCTTCCCGAAATGATTAAACCTATAAAAATGTTTGCTGGGTCTGGTTTCGGAACTGGAAAACAACTACAAACCTGGATTCACATTAATGATATTGCAAGGCTATATTATTTCACTTTACAAAACCAAATAGAAGGCGTTATAAATGCTGTGGCCCCAAATCCTATTTCCAATCAAGAATTAACAAGATGTATTGCAAAACATTTACATCGCCCTTTGTTTTTGCCTAATGTGCCAAAAACAGTTATGAAATTAATTTTGGGAGAAATGCATATTTTACTATTTAATAATAAAAATATTATTCCGCGAAGAGCTTTAGAACTTGGTTTTCAATTTGAATATCCTAAAGCAGATTTGGCATTATCCAATCTTATAAAATAAAAAAAAGTTCTAGTTATCGCTAGAACTTTTTTCATTTTGAATTAATGCTATTTCTTGCCTTTCGGCCAAATGTAAACCTTTTATATTCCAAATGTAGCGATAACTATGCTACAACAATCTTAAAATTATATTAAAGTTTAAACTTCTAAAATTTTAATACTATTTTTCTAGAAATAAATTTAAATGACAATTTGACATTTTTACAGAAATGGCAGTACTTTTGCAATTCGAAATGTGAATAGAAATAAATCATGAATATTAAAGATATATTTAAAAATAAAAATACCATGAGTACGGATAATAAGGACAAAGAAATTCTTGAAAATGAAATGAATCTTAATACTGAAGCAGCTGCTACAGATGAAACAGTTTTAGGCAATGAAAATGAAGGGGTGGAAGAAGATGCACTTAGTACGGAACAAAAATTAGAGTTAGAATTATCTAACGAAAAAGATAAGTTTTTACGTCTTTTTGCAGAGTTTGAAAACTACAAAAAAAGAACCTCTAAAGAAAGAATGGATTTGTTTAAAACTGCCAATCAAGAAGTTTTACAAGCCATGTTGCCAGTTTTAGACGATTTTGACAGAGCCTTAATTGAAATTGGAAAATCTCAAGATGATGCTTTATTACAAGGTGTAAGTTTAATTCACGAAAAATTCAAATCAACACTTGTTTCTAAAGGTTTAGAGGAAGTTGAAGTTCGTGCTGGCGATGCATTTAATGCCGATTATGCAGAAGCAATTACTCAAATTCCTGCTGCATCTGATGCGTTAAAAGGAAAAATTGTTGATGTACTTGAAAAAGGATATAAGTTGGGAGATAAAATTATTCGTTTTCCAAAAGTTGTTATTGGGAATTAATTTTGATGATTTAAAATTTAGTTCAAAACTATATTTATGAAAAAAGATTTTTACGAAATACTAGGTATCACTAAGAGTGCATCCCCAGATGAAATAAAAAAAGCTTACAGAAAAAAGGCTTTAGAATTTCACCCTGATAAAAACCCTGGTGATGCAAAAGCCGAAGAGAATTTCAAGGCTTGTGCCGAAGCATACGAAGTGTTAAGTGACGCAAGTAAAAAAGCCAAATACGATCAATACGGTCATCAAGCATTTGATGGTGGAGGTGGTTTTGGTGGAGGTGGTCATCACATGAATATGGATGATATTTTTAGCCAGTTTGGAGATATTTTTGGTGGCGGATTTGGCGGTGGATTCGGAGCTAATTCTGGAGGAACACGCCGCGTTAAAGGAAGCAATCTTCGAATTAAAGTTAAACTTACTTTAGAAGAGATTGCAAATGGAGTAGAGAAAAAAGTTAAAGTAAAACGAAAAATTCAGGCACCAGGTGTCAAATATAAAACTTGTTCAACCTGTAATGGGCAAGGTCAAGTACTTAGAGTGACTAACACCATTTTAGGTAGAATGCAAACTTCTGCAACTTGTTCTTCTTGTGGTGGAGCTGGGCAAACTATTGATAGCAAGCCGAATAATGCGGATGCATACGGAATGATACTAGAAGACGAAACGGTCTCTATTAAAATTCCTGCAGGTGTTGTTGACGGAATGCAACTTAAAGTTTCTGGTAAAGGAAATGATGCGCCAGGAAATGGAATTGCAGGTGATTTAATTGTTGCTATTGAAGAGCTAGAACACGAGTTTTTAAAACGTGAAGGAGAGAACTTACATTATGATTTATACATCAGTTTTCCCGAAGCTGTATTAGGAGTTTCTAAAGAAATTGAAGCGGTTAATGGGAAAGTAAGAATCAAATTGGAAGAAGGAATTCAATCGGGTAAAATATTACGATTGAAAGGAAAAGGAATTCCAAGTTTAAACAGTTACGGTAACGGAGATTTATTGGTGCATATTAATGTATGGACTCCTAAAACACTAAATAAAGAACAACGCATTTTCTTTGAAAATTCATTATCGGATGAGAATTTTGTTCCGCATCCTGAAAAAGGTGATAAATCCTTTTTTGATAAAGTAAAAGATATGTTCTCCTAATTTTTTTTGCATTTAAAATAAATTTACTTTTTAGTATTTGATTTTACATGCATTTTTTCCCATCCTAATGTTTACATAAGGGTGGGTTTTTTGTAACATTTCCATAGATTTTCATACTAATTCTGTACTTTTACAAATTACATAAGCACAACACTATAATTTATGAGTAACATTCTTGAAGTTCACAAGGTAGTTAAGCAATATGGCGATTACACTGCACTAAATGAAGTTTCCTTAACAATTCCTAAAGGCAGTATTTACGGTCTTTTGGGACCGAATGGTGCCGGAAAAACCTCATTAATTCGAATCATCAATCAAATAACCATGCCCGATAGTGGGGAAATTATTTTGGATGGCCAACTATTAAAACCCGAAGATGTACAATATATTGGATACATGCCCGAAGAGCGAGGATTGTACAAGTCAATGAAAGTAGGGGAGCAGTGTTTGTATTTAGCTCAGCTTAAAGGACTATCTAAATCGGATGCCAAAAAGCAACTTAAATATTGGTTTGAACGATTGGAAATTCAAGGATGGTGGGATAAAAAAATTCAGGAATTATCAAAAGGGATGGCTCAGAAAATTCAGTTTGTGGTTACGGTTTTGCACCAACCTAAATTGCTTATTCTAGACGAACCTTTTTCTGGTTTTGACCCAGTTAATGCCAATTTGATAAAAGACGAAATTATCGAGTTAAACAAGCAAGGCACTTCAGTTATATTTTCTACGCACCGTATGGAAAGCGTAGAAGAAATGTGTGATCACATTGCCTTAATTCATAAATCGAATAAGTTAATTGAAGGTAAATTATCCGATGTAAAAAAACAATTCAGAACCAACAGTTATGAAGTGGGCATTTTGTGTGATAACAATGAAAGTGTAATGCAGGAGTTATCTCAGAAATTCAAAGTAAATCCAACCGATTTTAATTCATTAAATGAAGAATTAAAATTAGAAATTCAATTGGATTCAACCTCTCAAAATGACCTATTAAAATTGTTATTGCAAAAAGGTCAAGTAACCCATTTTGTAGAAAAAATTCCTAGTGTAAACGATATTTTCATTAAAACAGTAACGGAATAATGAGTAAACTAGCCTTAATCGTTAAGAGAGAATTTATTGCTAAAGTTCGCAATAAATCATTTATTGTAATGACTTTTTTAAGTCCGTTACTATTCGTTGGAATTGGCTTATTTGTTGGGTATTTAAGCAATATGAAATCCGATTTAAAAACCATTGCAATTCATGATGAAACTGGAAGATTTGTAAATGAGTTTAAAAGTGATAAGGAATATAAATACCTTAATTTATCTAAGGTTGATGTAAAAGTATTAAGAGATAGCGTACTTAATGAAAGTTATTCAGGACTTCTTGTAATCCCCAACAATTCTCAAAATGATTCTTTGCAAAATCAGGTGCAATATTTTTCAAATGATAGTCCGAGTATTGTTTATATAAGTGAATTGGAAGATGTTATCACCAAAAAAATGACGGCCGAAAACTTTCAAAGAGTAGGATTAGATACCATAAAAATTAACAAAGCTAAAGCTGATGTTTCTATTCAATTAAATAAAGCCTCGGGTGAAACTGCTTTGAAAGGGTTGAACGAAATTAAGATATTTATTGGCGGTGCATTTGGGTATTTAATCATGATGTTCATCATTATATATGGAAATATGGTAATGCGAAGCGTAATTGAAGAGAAAACATCGCGTATTATTGAAGTAATTATTTCCTCTGTAAAGCCATTCCAATTGATGATGGGAAAAATTATTGGAACCTCACTAGCAGGAATCCTTCAGTTTTTAATTTGGGCCATCTTGGGGTTAGCTGCTATGTTTGTGATGACTTCTGTATTTGGAGCGCAAATGGGTGCAGGAAGTGGCGCTGAGGCTCAAGCTTTGCAAACTGCTCAAAATCAGATGGGAGGAGAATTGCAATTGTACTTAAATGAAATTTGGAATCTTCCAATTGGTACCATTCTAACTTGTTTTATCATTTATTTCATTGGGGGCTACTTTTTATACAGTTCTTTTTATGCGGCTATTGGTGCGGCTGTTGATAATGAAACCGATTCGCAACAATTTTTAATGCCAATCATAATGCCTTTAATATTGGGAGTTTATATCGGTTTCTTTACGGTTGTAAATGATCCACACGGACCCGTGGCTACCGTTTTTTCTATGGTGCCATTAACCTCTCCAATAGTAATGATGATGCGAATTCCTTTTGGTGTTCCTTTGTGGCAAATTGTACTATCAATAACTATTTTATTTGGAACCTTTATGGGAGTGGTGTGGTTTGCCTCCAAAATTTACCGAGTTGGAATTTTAATGTATGGTAAAAAACCAACCTGGAAAGAACTCTACAAGTGGCTTAAATATTAATTTCAAATCAGTAAATCATGTCTAGAATTTTAATCATAGAAGACGAAGCGTCTATTAGAAGGGTTTTAACTAAAATTCTTTCTGAGGAGAGCGATACCTATTTGGTAGACGAAGCCGAAGATGGAGTTCAGGGACTTGAAAAAATAAAAAACACCGATTACGATTTGGTTTTGTGTGATATCAAAATGCCAAAAATGGATGGGGTAGAATTGCTCGAAGCAGTGAAGAAAATCAAACCTGAAATTCCGATGGTCATGATTTCTGGACACGGTGATATGGAAACGGCAATTCAAACGATGCGATTGGGAGCCTTTGATTATATTTCTAAACCACCCGATTTAAATCGGTTATTGAATACGGTTCGTAATGCTTTAGATAAAAAGCAACTGGTTGTTGAAAATAAAATTCTGAAGAAAAAAGTCAGTAAGAATTATGAGATAATCGGGAATTCGGAACCAATAATCGCAATCAAACAAATGATTGAGAAAGTTGCTAAAACCGATGCCCGTGTATTAATTACAGGGCCAAACGGAACGGGAAAAGAGTTGGTTGCACACCAACTTCATGAAAAAAGTGAGCGTGCCGATTTTCCATTAATTGAAGTAAACTGTGCTGCAATACCATCTGAATTGATAGAAAGCGAATTATTTGGTCATGTAAAAGGTGCCTTTACTTCGGCAGTGAAAGACCGAGCGGGAAAATTTGAAGCCGCTGATGGCGGTACAATTTTCTTAGATGAAATTGGAGATATGAGTTTGGCAGCTCAAGCCAAAGTATTACGGGCCTTACAAGAAAATTTGGTTCAGCGTGTAGGCGCCGATAAAGATATTAAAGTGAATGTGCGCGTTATCGCGGCTACCAATAAAGACCTTAAAAAAGAAATTGAAGAAGGTCGTTTTAGAGAAGATTTATACCATCGTTTAGCGGTAATATTTATTAAAGTTCCGTCGTTAAATGAACGCCGAGATGATATACCTTTGCTCTTAGAATATTTTGCTTCAAAAATAGCAGAAGAACAAGGTAATACTCCAAAAACATTTTCAAAGGAAGCAGTTAAACTCTTGCAAGTTTATGATTGGACCGGAAACATTCGTGAACTAAGAAATGTTGTGGAACGATTGATAATTCTTGGCGGAAACGAAATATCTGAACAAGATGTAAAATTGTTCGCAAGTAAATAAAGAATAAAATGCAGTTAAAAAAAATAAATTCCAATCTTCAACAAGCACTTATAGAGCATGAATTAACTGAAGCCAATGAGATGCAACAAGAAACTTTTTCAACTATAAAAAGTGGAGCAGATGCGGTTATTCAATCTCCTCAAGGATCTGGTAAGACTACAACTATTGTGTTAAATGTGATTCAGCGTTTAGAGAAAACAGTAGGCGAGTGTACCCGCGCGTTAATTATTGTAGAAAATAAAGAGAAAGTGTTAGAGATGGAAGAGCTCTTCTTGAAATTAGGTACTTATACCGATTTAAGTATTTTAGGAGTTCATGATAAAGGCGATATTGATTACGATAAAAATATTATTTCTTTAGGTTTAGATATTTTAATTGGTACTCCAAATAGAATAAATGCATTATTTTCTTCTGCTGGATTTAATATCAATACCATCCGAATGTTTGTAGTAGATGATTCTGAAATATTATTTAGGAACCGAATGGATTCAGTGATTTTAAGATTATCTGCTAGTATCGAAAAAACACAACGAATTTTCTTTTGCTCTGAAATAACCGAACGAGTAGAAGTATTGGCAGATAAAATTATGATTGAGCCCTTGTTCTTTGAAATGGAAGAAGAGGAATAAAATAACATTAAATAAAAAAATGGGATTAATAAAAATATTTTCGGGAGATGAAATTCTAGCAGTGAGCTTAAAACAACGATTGGAAGAAGCAGAAATTGCTGTGGTGATTAGAAATAACAATCAAGCAAATGTATTGCCAAGCATTTCTTCGCCAAAAGCGGTTGAATTGTTTATTCAAGAAGTCGATTATGGTAAAGCTAATCCAGTTATTGAAGAATTTAGATTGAGTATTTAAAATTAGTAATTAAATAATAATTTTTAAGTTGTTTCAAATTTTGTAATTTTGTAAAAAAAGACATGAAATATTTACTTCTTTTTGCGGTTTTATTTATTCAAGTATCTTGTGACTCCAACTCTGATAATTATGTAATTAATCAGAATCCAAATAAGGTTTTGTTGTTGAAAGTAGATTATGAAACCAATACTTTTGAAGGTGGAAATGAAACAGTTTTCCCTAGTTCAACTGCAACATTTACGGTAACCAATCAAGTTATTCCACCTGCAGATTTTGGAAATATTAAATTGTTTTACAGTGAATTAAATACTAAAATATTTGATGGTGATATCATTTGGATGGGTAATGGTCAAATACATTTTCCAACATCTTTTTTATCTGCAAGTCAATACAACTTTATAAACAC
>CAMCBB010000038.1 GCA_945872875.1 Flavobacterium psychrophilum | reverse complement strand
GAAGAACCTACAACATTACAAACTCCAAATACAAAAGCACCTTTTTCTTTAGCCAATTTTATGGCTGCTAAGGTATCGGCTGTTTCTCCTGATTGGGATATAGCAATTACTATATCTTTGGAAGTAATAATTGGGTTTCTATATCTAAATTCAGATGCGTATTCAACCTCAACAGGTATTCTTGTAAACTCTTCAATTACATATTCTGCAACCAATCCGGCGTGCCATGAAGTGCCACATGCAATTATTATTATTCTGTCTGCATTTATAAATTTATCCAAATTATCTTCAACACCCGACATTTGAATTATCCCAGAATTAGCATGAAGTCTACCTCTATATGTATCTTTAATTACATTGGGTTGCTCATAAATTTCCTTAAGCATAAAATGATCGTAACCTCCTTTTTCAATTTGTTCCAAATTCATTTGCAACTCTTGTATATAAGGATCTACTAAAACATCATCTTTGATTCTTCTGATTTTTAATGGCTTAGATTTTCTTACGATAGCCATTTCTTCATCTTCCAAATAAATTGCATTTGTGGTGTATTCTATAAATGGAGTTGCATCAGAAGCAATGAAAAATTCATTTTCTCCAACACCAATTGCCAAAGGACTTCCTAGGCGTGCGACTACAATTTCATCTGGTTTTTTCTTGTCGAATACACAAATAGCATAAGCTCCCACAACTTGGTTTAACGCAATTTGAACTGCTTTACCCAGTTTAATATTTTCTTTTTTCTGAACCTCTTCTATAAGATTTACTAATACTTCGGTATCTGTATCCGAAGAAAAAACATAACCTCTCTTTATTAGTTCTTTTTTTAGTGGCTCATAATTTTCAATAATTCCATTATGAACAATACAAATATCCCCCGAATTAGAGACATGTGGATGTGAATTAACATCATTAGGAACACCATGAGTTGCCCATCTTGTATGGCCAATTCCAATGGTGCCGTTTGTAGTAATATCTAAATTTGATTTATCTTCAAGATCTGATACCTTTCCTTTAGTTTTGGAGATCTTTAAATTTTCTCCGTCATAAAGCATTAAACCAGCACTGTCATAACCTCTATATTCAAGGCGTTTTAACCCTTTAATTACAATAGGGTATGCTTCACGATGTCCAATATATCCAACAATTCCACACATAAAAATTTATTTATTAGTCAGGTTTTGTATAATAGATTTGTAATTTTATTCTTTTATCATAGTCAGAGTCTCCTGCAGGAATATTACTACCATATAAAACGGTTCCTAAAGGATTTGCAATCGACATAGCTGGAATGTATTTACTTTGAAATAAATTACTTCCAGTTCCACTTGAAAAAGGATTTTTTAAATAAAAGTTGCTGGCAACATTAATATTTTCCGTTACTACTAATCCTAAACGCACATTGGTTGAATCTTTGGTAACACCTACTCCACCGTATTTAATTAAATTCCTAATATGATTTGTAATATTTACTTTGTAAAAAGTTCCTCTTTCATTCGATTTTGCATTTACAATTTTACCTGTTTCAGTTGACAATATACCACCATAAATTAGTTTACTGTATTTTGAACTAATGAAAGAAGTTGTAAAATCAGTAAAAAAGTCAATTATTGGTCTTTTATTAGTTAAATCATATAGAAAAATTCTATTTGGTTCGATAGCATTTGTCATAGCATTTTTATTAATGAAGAAAGTTAAATTTGCATCATTAATTAGCCATTTTTGTTTACCGCCAGCTGGATTTCTTAGATTATCTAATTCATCAGAAACACCATTTGGTGAATTAATTAAATGCCCATCTGTTTTATCGTAACTAATATTATCGGTTTTATCAAATAAATCAATAATTGCCATTGAACCATCACCGCCTTTAAGGAAGAGGTTTCTGTCTCCATTAGTAGGATTAGGAGTTACAAAACCTGGAAAAGCATTTTCATTATTTAATAAATTCACACAATTTCCTGCTAGATTTAAATTCATTATTTTTCTAACCGGTGCTGCTGTATCTGTAGAGGAAACTTTATCACGATATACAATGGTAATTACACCAGCGGTAAAATTCATCATTGCAAGAGTTCCTTGGTTAGGTGATTCTGCGGCATTCTCTACTTTAAAATACAATCCTTTAAAATAAGTTTTAAAGGTATTGTTATTGTATAATTTGCCAGCAGGAGCTTGTAAAATTTTAGATGTAAAAAACGCTTTGTCTAAATTTAATAACATCCCCGGCGCTTTTCTTTCTGCTACATTTGTATATCCTGGTGTGCCGTCTGAATTTTTCTTATAAAATTTTATTTGTTTTTCACTAAATACAAATTTTTCGTTTTGACTATTGTCAATAACCGTATGATCATACACACTTTTATTATCATTATTTAATAAAACTCCACCATTATTAGCATCAAAATCAGCTTGTTGATTAGAGTAATATTTTTGAAGTTGTTGAAATCCTGTAGTTGGATCTAAACTTTCTAAAAATTTTGTTGACTCATAAACACTTAACTTTATTTTACCAGAACCTTTAAGGGAATCTAAAGTGTAGGTGCTATTACCTGAATCATCTGTGCTTACAAATTTACTAAAATACGGTACATATAAATATACAGAGTCAATTACTGGAGTATAAAAAGTTGGATTTTCAACTGCCATAGTTACTTGACTTACAAAGCTTGCAGTTGTTTTTCCAAATATTGGACTATTATAAAAACCAAATTGGTTAATATTTAAATTATTTGTTTGAACTGGTCCAAGAATTTGATTGTAAGCTGTTACATTTGAATACGCTACATCCATACCATAGTGTTCGTCTCCAAGAATTCCGGAACCAATTTCATTGATATCTTTGTCACAAGAAATTACCAATACAATTAATAATAAAGAAAAGAATGATTTAAATAAGAAATTAAAATTCATGTTTTTGTTGTAATAATATTATAACATCTTTTTATAAAAAGTAGTATATGCTTCTGCAAATTTATCTTTCGGAGCGAAAGGTAAAAAAGGTTTTTTCGAAGATTCTATAAATTTTGTTAAACTTGAAGAAAGATTTTCTGAAGCAATAATCACCGCATCCGAATGAGCGATTGAAGTTTTAATAAGGTTTTCATAATTTGGTAATTCCAAATCAGAAATTGCCTCAGATGGAATTTGATCAAATTTGATTTTATTAATCATTTCTGCGTCTAAGTTTCCATCAAAAGATTGCCCATATACTGAAGTAACAATTTTAGTTTCTGAAAATAACGCTTCGTCTTTATAAAAATGTTTCATATATACAGGAAGCATTGATGCCATCCAGCCGTGAACATGAATTATATCGGGAACCCAATTTAATTTTTTTACCGTTTCTACTACTCCTTTTGCAAAGAAAATGGCGCGCTCATCATTATCCGGATACATTACTCCATCTTCATCAGAAAAAGTTGCTTTCCTTTTAAAATATTCGTCGTTATCAATAAAATAAACCTGAATTCTTTCCTTTGGAATAGAAGCCACTTTAATAATTAAAGGCATATCCACATCATTCACCACTAAATTCATTCCCGACAAACGAATAACCTCATGTAACTGGTGTCTTCTTTCATTTATATTTCCATACCTTGGCATAAAAATTCTAATTTGCCCCTCTTGATCATTTATCATTTTTGGCACGTCATAAGACATTAGAGAAACTTCATTCTCAGCCAAATAAGGCACCACCTCAGAGGAAACATACAATATTCTCTTGTCCTTCATAAAAACTTTTATTTACTTATTGGCAATAAAAAACAGGCAAAAGTACAAAAATTTATGCAGATATTCACTAAATTAGTAAGTTTGTACCCTTTTTCAATCTAATGGACATGCTCATTTTCAATAACAAAGTAGAATTAACCAACCACTTACAGAGCATTTCTGTGTCTAATTCTAGTATAGGATTTGTGCCTACGATGGGCGCATTACATTTGGGCCATTTGTCATTATTAGAAAATTCTATACATAATAACACCCACACTGTAATTAGTATTTTTGTTAATCCAACACAGTTTAACAATCCTGAAGATCTTGAAAAATATCCAAGAACTTTAGAAAGTGATATTCAAAAAATCAAATCCATTTCTGATACTATTTTGATTTATGCCCCAACAGTTGATGATATTTATGAAGGAAATACCGCTTCACAAAGATTTGACTTTGATGGTATAGAACATCAAATGGAAGGTAAATTTAGAGCTGGTCATTTTGATGGTGTGGGTACTGTTGTAAAACGGTTATTTGAAATTGTAAAACCAACAAATGCCTATTTTGGAGAAAAAGATTATCAACAATTACAGATCATAAAAAAACTGGTAAAAAAAGAAAAAATTCCAGTCAATATAATTGAATGTCCAATTTACAGAGAATCTAATGGCTTGGCAATGAGTTCAAGAAATGAGCGGCTTACAGCAATTGAAAGAGAAAAAGCTGCTGTAATTTATAAAATATTAACTCAAGCAAAAGTTCTTTTTTTAACCCAAACTTGTGATTCAGTAAAAGATTTTGTGACCAAAGAATTTAATAACCATCCCGAAATAGAATTAGAATATTTTGAAATTGCCGAGGAAGAAACTTTAATTTCTTGCGATTCAAAAGAACCAAATAAAAATTATCGCGCATTTATTGCTGTTTTTGTCAACAAAATAAGATTGATTGATACTATTTCACTAAAATAATTTAACTTTGCCACATGCAAATTCAAGTTGTAAAATCAAAGATTCACCGCGTTAAAGTAACCGGCGCAGATTTAAACTATATTGGTAGTATTACTATCGATGAAGTATTAATGGATGCTTCTAACCTTATTGAAGGTGAAAAAGTTTCTATTGTTAATATTAATAACGGCGAGCGTTTTGAAACCTACGCCATAAAAGGAGCACCAAATTCAGGTGAAATTACCCTAAATGGTCCTGCGGCTAGAAAAGTGCATGCGGGCGATATTATCATTATTATTTCTTATGCTACTTTAGATTTTGAAGAAGCAAAAATATTCAAACCTTGGCTCGTTTTTCCTAATGAAAACGATAATTCCTTGAGATAATTTTGAAAACACACCTAAGTAAATGGTTGTCAATTGTAATTCCTATCTTATTAGGGATCCTAATCATTATTTACCAATATAATAAATTTACCGATGCTCAAATTGAAGAAATTGTTGGCTATTTTAAAAACGCCAATTATTACTTTGTCATTCTTTCTGTTATGGTTGGTTTTATGGGAAATACACTTAGAGCCTATCGATGGAAATACATGTTAGACCATCTTGGATATGAGTCAAATTTTGCCAATAATTTCATGGCAGTAAACATTGGTTACCTATTGAATTTAACAGTGCCAAAATCGGGTGAAATTTCTAGAGCAGTTATTGTAAAAAAATACAACAACATTCCTTTTGACAAAGGCTTTGGAACCATTGTTGCCGAGCGCATTATTGATATATTTTTCTTATTATTTTTCATGCTATTAGCAGTTCTATTGCAATATAATATTGTAAAAGCTTTTATTTTAGATAAAATTCCTGTGCAGCTTTTAACCCTATTATTTATTGTGGGAATGGTTTCTTTAATTACATTAATTTTAGTTTACAAATATTCTAAAATTAAGATGATATTTGTACTAAAAGAAAAAATATCGGGATTAAAAGAAGGACTGCTAAGTGTAGTTCATATGAAAAAAAAGGGCGCCTATTTTTTTCAAACAATATTAATTTGGATGTCTTATGTATTAACCTATGTAATTGCAACAATGGTAATTCCAGAAACTTCAACACTTACTATTGGAGCAATAATTACTTCATTTGTTGTTGGTAGTATTGCTATTGCGTTTACAAATAGTGGCTTTGGAGCCTACCCATTTCTTACTTCTAAAATTTTATTATTTTATGCCATTGCAGAACCAGCAGGAACTGCTTTTGGTTGGATTATTTGGACTTCTCAAATGCTTTTGATCATATTTTTAGGGGTGCTCTCCTTTATTATGCTCCCTATTGTAAATAGAAAATAATTCTTATCTTGCTTGTTTTTAACAACCGGTCTGTTTTTTGAATTACTAATTTAAAATTTACATGAAAAAAGTCTTCCTTATAATGATGCTTGTTTTTGGGTCTTTTGGATACTCGCAAAAAGTAAGTGATAGCGTTTTTGTTAAATCCCAAAATTTATACAGAGAACTAACAGTATCCTTACCTCCATCATATAAAATAGATCCAAAAAGGACTTATCCGTTATTGTTTTTACTAGATGGTGATTACTTATTTGATCCATTTGAAGGAGCTATAAAATATGGCTACTATTGGGATGATTTGCCTGAGTTAATCATTGTTGGTTTATCTCAAGATAAAGAACGAGATGCCGATTGCACATTAGATGAAGCAACTGGATTGCCAGAAGGAACAGGAGCAGATTTTTTTGAATTCATTGGCGGGGAATTAATTCCGTATCTTCAAAAAAAATACAGAATCTCACCATTTAAAATTATAGCAGGTCACGATGTTACGGCAAGCTTTCTTAATTTATATTTATATAAAGATGCCCCATTATTTAATGCTTACATTTCATTGAGTCCAGAACTTGGTCTTGAAATGGAAACTAGAATCGCAGAGCGATTAGCAGGATTCAAACAAAATATTTTTTACTATCAATCGTCATCAGATGGTGATATCAAAAAAATGAAAGAGAAAATTACCACTTTGGATACCAATATTAAAGCAGTTTTAAATCCGAGTTTGAATTATAAATATGATGACTTCAAAGAAGCATCGCATTATTCCCTTGTTTTGTATTCTATACCCAGTGCATTATATCATTTCTTTGCTTCCTACCAACCTATTTCTACAACCGAATTTCAAGAAAAAATTGTAAAATTAGAATCGGGTTATGTAACCTATTTAAAAAATAAATATGATATATTGGAAAAAACATTAAGTATTAAATTAAACATCCGAATCAACGATTTCAAAGCTATTGAAGCAGCAATATTAAAGAATAAAGCCTATCCAGAACTGGAACAATTAGCTCAGCTTTCTCGTAAAATGTATCCAAAAACTATGCTTGGTGATTACCAAATGGCCTTATTTTATGAGAATACAGGTGATTTAAAAAATGCTGCTCGTTATTACCTTAATGCTTTTCAGTTACAACCAGTTGGTAGTTTGACCAAAGATATGATGCTAGATAAAGCTACGGAACTTAAAGCACAATTAAAAAAATAATGGCTAAGCTAAAAACTTCTTTTTTCTGTCAAAATTGCGGCACCCAATATGCTAAATGGCAAGGGCAATGCAATGCCTGTAAAGAATGGAATACTATTGTTGAAGAAGTAATTCAAAAGGAAGAGAAAAGCGGCTGGAAGCCTGCTTCGGAAGTTAGAAAAGCTCCAAAACCATTAAAAATTAATGAAATAGATTCTTCTCAAGAAGTGCGCATGAATACACTTGACGGAGAATTAAACCGAGTACTTGGTGGCGGAATTGTTCCTGGCTCCTTAACCTTATTAGGAGGTGAACCCGGAATTGGAAAAAGTACTTTGTTGCTTCAAATTTCTTTAAAATTACCTTATAAAACCTTATATGTTTCCGGTGAAGAAAGTCAGAAGCAAATAAAAATGCGTGCGGAAAGAATTACTCCAAATAGTGATAATTGCTATATTTTAACCGAAACAAAAACACAGAATATCTTTCAGCAAATTCAGGAAATCGAACCTGAAATTGTTATTATTGATTCCATTCAAACACTTCATACTGACTACATTGAATCAACTGCCGGAAGCATTTCTCAAATTAGAGAATGTACAGCCGAGTTGATCAAATTTGCCAAAGAAACCAATGTTCCAGTTATTTTAATAGGCCACATTACCAAAGACGGAACCATCGCGGGACCAAAGATTTTAGAGCACATGGTTGATACCGTGTTGCAATTTGAAGGCGATCGAAATCATGTGTATCGAATATTAAGAAGTTTAAAAAATCGATTTGGATCCACTGCAGAATTGGGGATTTATGAAATGCTGGGTTCTGGTTTACGAGAAGTTTCAAATCCTTCCGAGATTTTACTTTCACATCGAGAAGAAGAACTTTCAGGAACGGCAATAGCCTCTACTTTAGAAGGCATGCGACCATTAATGATAGAAATTCAAGCCTTAGTTTCAACTGCTGTTTACGGAACCCCACAACGCAGTACGACAGGTTATAATGCTAAAAGGCTAAACATGCTCTTGGCCGTATTAGAAAAACGAGCCGGATTTAGATTGGGAACTAAAGATGTTTTCTTGAATGTAACAGGTGGAATTTCGGTTGATGATCCTGCAATTGACTTAGCTGTTGTAGCCGCAATCTTATCTTCAAATGAAGATATTGCCGTTGGAAAAGATTTTTGTTTTGCTGGTGAAATAGGGCTTTCGGGTGAAATACGCCCTGTAAACCGAGTGGAACAACGCATTCAAGAAGCCGAGAAACTTGGGTTTGCTACCATATTTGTATCCAAATACAATAAAATAGCCATCAAAAATGCTATTATTAAAATTGTTTTAGTTTCAAAAATAGAAGAAGTGGCCGAGCATTTATTTGGGTAAAACACTACTTTTATTTTTATACTTAAATAAACTAATTGCTTTTTAGCAATTTATAATTAACTTTTATAAATTTACCACTACTAAATCACATAACTATGAAAAATATTATACTTATAAGTTTAACAATGCTGTCTTTTTTTGGCTATTCTCAAATCATCTCCTTGACACAATTTGCAACTGGTTTTACAAATCCAGTAGAAATTACTCATGCAGGTGATTCGAGATTATTTGTGGTGCAACAAGGTGGATTAATAAAAATAGTAAATGCTAATGGAACAACAAATGCAACACCATTTTTAAACTTATCATCGATAATTAGTACGGGTGGCGAACGCGGATTATTGGGCTTGGCATTTCACCCAAACTATGCAACTAATGGTTTTTTCTTTGTAAATTATACAAATACAGCTGGGAATACGGTTATTGCAAGGTATAGTGTTAGTGCTAATCCAAATGTTGCTAGTACCACTGGAACGATATTAATGACAATAACACAACCCTTCTCAAATCATAATGGAGGAAGTATAAAATTTGGTCCTGATGGCTATTTATATATTGGCATGGGTGATGGAGGAAGTGGGGGTGACCCAGGAAATCGATCTCAAAATATATCAGATAATCTAGGGAAAATGCTGCGTATAGATGTAAATTCTTCGGTAGCACCATTTTATACAAATCCTACCACAAATCCATATGTTGGAATTGCAGGTAATGATGAAATTTGGGCAATTGGTTTAAGAAATCCATGGAAATTTTCATTTAACAGATTAAATGGTGATTTATGGATTGCAGATGTTGGACAGAATGCCATTGAGGAAATTGATAAAATTTCGAGCCCCTTACCCAATACCGGGATAAATTTTGGTTGGCGCTGTTATGAAGGAAATTCAACCTACAATACAACTGGATGTGCAGCAGCAAGTACTATGACATTCCCTTTTACTCAATACGCTCGTTCTGGTGGCGCATGTTCTGTTACGGGAGGATATGTTTATACAGGAACATTATATCCCAATTTTCAAAATAAATACTTCTTTACCGACTACTGCGACGACAAAATTAGAATGGTAAATAGTGCAGGAACAATTACTACAACTTCATCTTTCTCTGGAAATAGTTTTGCTACTTTTGGTGAAGATGTTGCGGGCGAATTGTATGTAGCTGGGATTTCATCTGGAATTATTTTCAAGATTCAAGATGCTTCTTTTGGAACTTCGGATTTTGAAAAAAATGAATTCTCTTTATTTCCAAATCCTGCCAAAAATTCGATTTCTATTAAATTATCTAACGAAAATTTAGCTACAAAAATTGCTGTTTTTGATTTAACAGGCAAATTAATTTTATCGCAAAAATTAGAAAATAATCCTGAAAATACAATTTCAATTTCATCAATTACTAAAGGCATTTATATGGTTTCAGTCGAAACCGAAAATGGAGTTAGTTATTCTAAAAAATTGATAATTGAATAAACAGAATTTTTATTTATTAAGGTGCTGGATTCGGAATTAACTCCTGAATTTTATTTATTTCCATCAAAATTTCTGGAGCTAATATTACATCAAAAGCAATAATATTTTCTTTTAGTTGCTCTAAAGAAGTGGCACCGATTATGGTAGATTTCACAAGGTTTTGTTGGTTTACAAATGCTATTGCCATTTGAGCAATTGTCAAATTATTTGCTTCGGCTAATTCTTTGTATAATTTAATTGCTTTAGTGCAATTCTCGCTTGTATATCTTGTGAACTGTGGAAATTTTGCCATTCGGTATTCAGGTTTTACTTCTCCCAAATATTTTCCAGAAAGTGATCCAAAACCAAGAGGTGAATAGGCTAATAAGCCAACATTTTCTCGTATACAAATTTCAGATAAGCCAACTTCATACAATCTATTAAGTAACGAATAGGGATTTTGAATAGTGGATATTCTGGGCAAATTGTGTTTTTCGCTTTCTTGTAAAAAACGCATAACTCCGTAAGGATTCTCATTTGAAACTCCGATGTTTCTTATTTTGCCTTCTTTAATTAATCCATCAAAAATGGTCAACACTTCAAAAATATTGTCTTTCCAATTGGTGTCAATTTGAGTCACCCCTCGTTGGCCAAACATATTCATAACGCGTTCTGGCCAATGCATTTGATACAAATCTATTGTGTCAATTTGTAAATTTTTCAAACTCAAATTCACCGCATCATGGATGCTTTTTTTAGAAAAATCTAACGGCTGACGAATGTAATCCAAACCACGATTTGGCCCTGAAATTTTAGTTGCAATAACCAATTTCTCTCTTTCTGAAGAGCCTATTTTATGCAACCAACTTCCAATGTGTCTTTCTGTACTTCCAACTATTTGAGCGTTTCCGCCAATAGGATACATTTCGGCAGTATCGATAAAATTTATACCTTTTTCTATTGCATAATCCAACTGAGCATGTGCTTCGGTTTCGGTATTTTGATTACCAAAAGTCATTGTGCCAAGACAAATCGTACTAACTTTTAACTCGGAATTTGGAAGTAAGGTATAATTCATTTGTGAAATATATAATTTGTATTGCAAAAGTACATTTTAAAAAAGACTTTAAATGGCTAACATTTGTTAAACAAAATTAAAACAATAAAAAAGACCCTAAGAAACTTAGAGTCTTTTTTAATTTAAAAATATTTAAGTTTTAGAAGTCTTTAAGCATTTTAGATATTTCATCTAATTTTGGTGTAAGAATAATTTCAATTCTTCTATTTTTAGCTTTTCCTTCTGGAGTATCATTACTCATTAGTGGTGCAAATTCTCCACGACCTGCCGCAGTAAGATTTTGTTTATTTATTCCTTTATTTTCAGAAAGAATATTCACAATTGCAGTGGCTCTTTTAGTTGATAAATCCCAGTTGCTTTCAATTCCACCACCAAGATTTCCTATAATTTTATCATCATCGGTATGTCCTTCAATTAATACCGAAAGATCTGGATTTTGAGCCAATACTTTTCCAACCTCAACAACGGCAGTTTTTCCTTCACCATTTACCGCCCAACTTCCAGTTTGGAATAATAATTTGTTTTCCATAGAAACATATACTTTTCCATCTTTTTCATAAACGGTTAATCCTTTTCCGTCAAATGCTTTTAAAGATTTTAATAATGTTTCTTTCAATTTTTTCATACTAGCATCTTTTGCAGCTATGTATGCTTCCAATTCGCTTAATCTTTTTGAACTAGCATCTAAATCGGCTTTTAATTTATTAAGTCTTGCTTGCTCTGCCGCCATAGCTTTTTCTTTAGCCTCTAGCTGAGCCAGCAATTCTCTGTTTTTATTTATGTTTGCGGTAAGCGCTTCATTACTATCTTTTTCTAAAGCATTATACGAAGCTTGTAAAGTTTTTAAACTTTTTTCGGTTGCAGCACAATTTGCTTGTAATTTTTCATAATCAGCTTTAAGCTTTTCGTATTCAGCTTTAAGCTTACTCCCATCAAGTTCTAGTTGATTTTTAACTTTATTTAATTCTTCGTTATCATCAGCTAATTTTCGATTTTCTTTCTTTAAATCGGCAAATTTATTTTCTAAATCTTGGTATATTTTTTTTGATACACAAGAAGTAGAAAGTGCTAATACTAATAGACCTAAGGCGATTTTTTTTATCATTGTTGTTTAATTTTCGGTTAGAATTGGGTGTGTTATTATTAATTTACTTCAACCATTATTGGACAATGGTCTGAATGTTTTGCTTCGGGTAAAATTACTGCTCTAGTCATTCTTTCTTTTAGATTTTCACTAACTAAATTGTAGTCAATACGCCAACCTTTATTGTTTCCTCTTGCGCCTGCTCTATAGCTCCACCAAGAATAATTATGAGGCTCTTTATTAAAATGTCTAAAACTATCAATAAACCCCGATTTCATAAAGGCGTCCAGCCAAGCGCGTTCTTGAGGTAAAAATCCAGATACAGTTTGATTACGAATAGGATCATGAATGTCTATAGCTTCATGACAGATGTTATAGTCTCCACAAATAACCAAATTTGGAATATCTTTTTTTAAATGCATTATATAATTGTGAAAATCATCCATGTATTTAAATTTATGGCCCAATCGATCAATATTTGTTCCTGAGGGCAAATACAAACTCATAACCGATAAATTTTCGAAATCGGCTCTTAAATTTCTACCTTCAAAATCCATATGCTCAATTCCCGTGCCATAAACGATTTTTTGAGGTTCTATTTTAGATAAAATTGCTACTCCACTATATCCTTTTTTTGTAGCTGGAAAATAATATTGAAAAGGGTAACCAGCAGCAGTAATATCTTGAGTAGGAATTTGGTCTTCGGTAGCTTTTATTTCTTGTAAACAAATTACATCAGGATTTGCAGTTTGAAGCCATTCAAGAAATCCTTTTGTAATTGCAGCACGAATACCATTTACATTATAAGAAATGATTTTCATTTTATTTTTTTAGTTTTTCAAAAGTATATAAAATTCATAAATACTTTCTCTATTTATCTAAAATTATAATATTTTTTTAACCTCTTGAGGATTTAATAATTTTTTGAAATTCCATTGCAATAGATTTACTATATTTGTTTCTTGTTCAAATAAGAAAAATTGTAAATGGGTTTAGTCACTGCAAAAGAAGTTTCAAAAGCAATTAATGCCGATAAGTATGGTGTTTTAGGGACATTCGCTGGATGGGTCTTAATGAAAGTGCTTAAGATCTCTACATTGAATAAATTATATGACAGGAATAAAAATTTAGAAGAAATTGAATTTTTAAATTCCCTTTTGGATGAATTACAAATAAAATTTGAAATCCCTGAGGAAGATTTAAAACGATTACCAAAAGACGGGGCTTATATTACCATTTCTAATCACCCTCTTGGTGGAATTGATGGCGTATTATTATTAAAATTAATGCTAGAAAAAGAGCCTAATTTTAAAATAATTGCTAATTTTTTATTGCATCGAATTGAGCCACTCAAAAAATATATAATGCCTGTTAATCCATTTGAAAATCATAAAGATGTAAAATCTAGCGTGATAGGATTAAAAGAAACATTCCGCCATTTAAGTGATGGTAAACCTTTAGGGATGTTTCCAGCTGGAGAAGTTTCAACCTACAAAGACGGAAAATTAGTTGTAGATAAACCTTGGGAAGAAGGAGCAATAAAGGTAATTAGAAAAGCTCAAGTGCCTGTTGTTCCAATCTATTTTCATGCTAAAAACAGTGGATTATTTTATTTATTATCTAAAATAAATAGCACTTTAAGAACAGCTAAGTTACCATCGGAATTATTTTCTCAAAAAGACAGAGTAATTAAAGTTCGTATTGGGAAACCAATTTCGGTTAACGAGCAAAATGAATATAAAACTATTGAAGATTATTCAGAGTTTTTGAGAAAAAAAACCTACATGCTTGCTAATTCGTATAACAAGGAAAATAAATTATTGACGGTACCTAATTTAAAATCTCAAAAAAGTCCTAAAAAGATTGTGACTCCAGCCAATGAAGAAGCAATGATTGCCGAGGTTGCAAAATTAAGAGAAACCGATTGTCGTTATTTTCAAAGTAAAAACTATGAAGTATTTTTTGCAAAGGCAGAGGCTATTCCTAATGTACTTCATGAGATAGGAAGATTGAGAGAAATTACATTTAGAGAAGTGGGTGAAGGAACAAATGAATCGATTGATTTAGATAAATACGATCAATATTACCGCCACATGTTTCTATGGGATGAAGACGCTAAAAAAATTGCCGGTGCCTATAGAATGGGATTGGGGTCAGAGATTTATCCTAAGCATGGCATGGCCGGATTTTACTTGAATGATTTATTCCGATTTGAAAGTGAATTTCATGAGATAATGCATAATTCTATCGAAATGGGAAGAGCATTTATCATTAAAGAATACCAACAAAAACCAATGCCATTGTTTTTATTGTGGAGAGGAATTATTCATACAACACTTCGTTATCCAGAGCATAAATATTTATTAGGTGGCGTGAGCATTAGCAATCAATTTTCTGATTTTTCAAAATCGTTGATGATTGAATTTATGAAGTCGAATTATTATGATCCATATATTGCCCAATATGTCCATCCAAAAAAAGAATTTAAGGTAAAACTTAAGGATGCCGACAAAGACTTTATTTTTGACGAAACAGAAGCCGATTTAAATAAGTTTGACAAAATAATTGACGAACTAGAGCCGGGCAATTTGCGTCTTCCGGTATTGATAAAAAAATACATCAAGCAAAACGCACGATTGGTAGCATTCAATGTAGATCCACTATTTAACAATGCGATTGATGGGCTAATGTATATTCGAATAGCTGATATACCAGAAAGTACCATGAAACCAGTAATGGAAGAATTTCAAGCCGAATTAGAGAGAAAACTTGGTGAAAAATTGTAGAGTCATTTCCATATTGACTCTTTTAATATATCTTGAAAAGAATTCATGTTTATAAAGTAAACTAATCGAATTATATGATAGACCATAAGAAAAATTGCCAAACCCCAAGCTAATTTTCTATTGTAAAAGTATTTTTTGAAATAGTCTTTCCCCGTTTTAATTTCTATAAAAAACAGTATAATTACAAATAGACAAAATAATATAACTACGGGCCCTAGAATATGATATTGAAAACTTTTAATAAGATTCCCTTCATAAAAATAAACCATTGATTTTGTGATTCCGCATGATGGACAGGGAAAGCCTGATAACATTTTTAAGGGGCAAAATGATTGATCTGATTTTAAATGATCATTATCATTAGTAAACCTTAATATTAAAGGTAGTATTAGTGTAATGAATGCACCAATACTACCGTAGATTTTATATTTAGTTCTTTTTTCTATTTGTATAATCTATTTATATCTCCTTGTACAATCATTGCTGCTGCAAATGGGAAAAACAAACCTAAAATAATTAATAAAGTAGATTGGTCTTTTTGTATTTCACCTGTTATTTCATAAACTTTTGGCAATCCATCTCTGCCAGCGATATAATAAAAATATAGATTTACAGGTAAACAACAACCTGCAAAAACAGCTATTGGCGATGATATGATTTCACGTTTTGCAACTGCATTTAACACTTCAGAAACTTTTATATTCCAATAAATAAGGTATAAACCACAAGTGATAAAACTTAAGATTAAAACAATTATTGGGTCAACTTTAAATTCGGGAATATTGATGTGATTGTTAGAATTTTCTTGATTTTGGTTGATTACTTCCATTATTATTTAATTAGTTTAGGCTAAAATAGGAAAATTATTTTAATAAATAGCTTTTATTTTATTTACAATGGTCTGTGCTAACTTTTCGTGACTTTCATATGTCCAACCAGCAATATGAGGGGTTAGTAAAACATTTTCAGCTTCTAATAAATAGTTGAAAGCTGCCGGTTTTTCGGAATCAATAAATAAATTTTCAAAAGACAGT
>CAMCBB010000037.1 GCA_945872875.1 Flavobacterium psychrophilum | reverse complement strand
TCAAATCGGTGAATGTTTTCTCCCATTGCTTTAAGCAGCCTTTTGGCATGTTGCGGCGTTAGGATAATTCTCGATTTTACTTTCGATTTTGGAACACCAGGCATGATCGTTACAAAATCTAATACAAATTCTGATGGTGAATGGTTGATGATAGCCAAATTAGAATAAATTCCTTCAGCTACTTTCTCATCCAATTCAATATTGATTTGTCCTGGCTGTAATTGTTCGTTATCGCTCATAATTAATAAATATATTCTTCTTTACTAGCCATAATTTCATTGTAGTCTTCTTTAGAACCTACAATTACATTATCATAATCTCTCATACCTGTACCTGCAGGAATTCTGTGTCCTACAATTACATTTTCTTTCAATCCTTCAAGAGTATCAACTTTTCCAGCTACAGCTGCTTCGTTTAATACTTTAGTAGTTTCCTGGAACGATGCCGCAGAAATAAATGATTTCGTTTGAAGCGATGCTCTTGTAATACCTTGTAAAACTGGAGTTGCAGTTGCTGTAATCACATCACGAGCTACAACTAAATTTTTATCATTTCGTTTCAATAAAGAATTTTCATCTCTAAGAACTCTCGGTGAAACAATTTGACCTGGTTTCAACGCTTCAGAATCTCCAGCATCTTCAACTACTTTCATTCCGTACAATTTATCATTTTCTTCTAAGAAATCAGAAGTGTGGATTAATTGCTCTTCTAGGAATAAAGTATCTCCTGGATCTTCCACTCTTACTTTACGCATCATTTGACGAATAACTACCTCAAAGTGTTTGTCGTTAATTTTTACTCCTTGAAGACGGTATACCTCTTGAATTTCGTTAACTAAATACTGTTGAACAGCAGATGGTCCTTGAATTCTTAAAATATCTTCTGGAGTAATTGCTCCGTCTGATAATGGTACTCCCGCTTTTACGAAGTCATTTTCTTGAACTAAGATTTGACTAGATAATTTCACTAGGTACTTTTTAACTTCACCAAATTTAGATTCGATGATGATCTCACGGTTACCTCTTTTAATTTTTCCAAAAGTAACTACTCCGTCAATCTCAGATACTACAGCTGGATTAGAAGGATTACGAGCCTCTAATAACTCAGTAATTCTTGGTAAACCTCCGGTAATATCTCCTGCTTTAGAAGAACGACGAGGAATTTTAACAAGGATTTTACCTGCTTTAATTTTCTCTCCATCTTCTACCATAAGGTGAGCTCCTACTGGTAAGTTGTAAGAACGAATTAACTCTCCGTCTTTACCATAAACCAATAAGGTTGGGATTAATTTTTTATTTCTTCCTTCAGAAATTACTTTTTCTTGGAAACCTGTTTGCTCATCAATTTCAACCATATAAGATTGTCCTTGCTCTAAATCTTCGTAAGCAATTTTTCCAGTAAATTCTGAAACGATAACTCCATTATACGGATCCCATTTACAGATAGCAGCACCTTTTTCAACTACATCACCATCTTTAACATTTATTACAGATCCATAAGGAATGTAATGCGTGCTTAATAAGATTCCGGTTTTAACATCGATTAATTTTAATTCTGTAGAACGAGAAACAACAATATCTACTTTGTTTCCATCTGCATCTTCTCCAACAACCGTTTTTAAATCGTCAATTTCTAGTTTACCTCCAAATCTAGCAATGATACTAGACTCTTCAGAAACTCCCCCTGCAACCCCACCCACGTGGAATGTTCTAAGTGTTAACTGCGTTCCTGGCTCTCCAATAGATTGTGCTGCGATAACTCCAACAGCTTCTCCTTTTTGAGTCATTTTTCCGGTTGCTAGGTTACGTCCGTAACATTTAGCACAAATACCTTTTTTAGCTTCACATGTTAATGGAGAACGTACATCTACTTTTTCAACAGGTGATTCTTCAATTGCTTTAACAATAGCTTCAGTAATTTGTTCACCTGCATGAACTAATATATTAGAATCAAGCGGATTGATAACATCTTGCAATGCGACACGTCCTAAAATTCTTTCTCCTAATGTTTCAACAATTTCTTCATTTTTCTTTAAAGCAGAAACTTCAATTCCTCTTAAAGTACCACAATCAACAGAGTTTACAATAACATCTTGAGATACATCATGTAATCTACGAGTTAAGTAACCAGCATCTGCAGTTTTAAGAGCCGTATCGGCAAGACCTTTACGAGCACCGTGAGTAGAGATAAAGTACTCAAGGATAGAAAGACCTTCTTTAAAGTTAGAAAGAATTGGGTTTTCAATAATTTCACCACCACCAGCAGTCGATTTTTTAGGCTTAGCCATCAAACCACGCATACCAGTTAACTGACGAATTTGCTCTTTAGAACCCCTCGCTCCAGAATCAAGCATCATATACACCGAGTTGAAACCTTGTTGGTCTTCTCTAATGTTTTTCATTGCTAACTCTGTTAATTGTGCATTTGCAGAAGTCCAAATATCAATAACTTGGTTGTAACGCTCGTTATTGGTAATAAGTCCCATGTTATAGTTTAAGGAAATTCCTTCTACTTGCTCTCTAGCATCTGCAATTAACTTGGTTTTTTGTTCAGGAATTCTAATATCACCTAATGAGAATGACAATCCACCTTTGAAGGCAAATTTGTATCCCATATCTTTCATATTATCAAGGAAAGCTGCAGTTGTAGGAACATCAGTTACCGACAAGATTTTTCCGATAATATCTCTTAAAGATTTTTTTGTTAATACTTCATTGATGTATCCAGCTGCTGGCGGAACTACTTCGTTAAAAAGTACTCTACCTGCTGTAGTTTGGATAACTTTATATACTAATTCTCCTGCATCATTAAAATCTTTTGCACGAACTTTTACACGTGCATTCAATTCTAATCTTCCTTCATTTAAAGCAATATTTACTTCTTCTGCAGAATAGAAAGTCAAATCTTGACCTAAAATTTTATGTTCTGGTGTTGACAATCTTTCTTTGGTCATGTAATAAAGACCAAGTACCATGTCTTGTGAAGGTACCGTGATTGGAGCTCCATTTGCAGGATTCAAGATATTGTGAGAAGCCAACATTAATAATTGTGCTTCAAGGATTGCTTCTGGTCCAAGTGGCAAGTGAACTGCCATTTGATCCCCATCAAAATCGGCGTTGAACGCCGTACAAACTAAAGGGTGTAATTGGATTGCTTTTCCTTCAATTAATTTTGGTTGGAAAGCTTGAATTCCTAGTCTGTGTAAAGTAGGAGCACGATTCAGTAATACTGGATGTCCTTTAATTACATTTTCTAAGATATCCCAAACTACAGGCTCTTTTTTGTCAATTATTTTCTTAGCCGATTTAACTGTTTTAACAATTCCTCTTTCGATTAATTTACGAATAACGAATGGTTTGTATAGTTCGGCTGCCATATCTTTTGGAAGTCCGCATTCGAACAATTTCATTTCTGGACCAACAACAATTACAGAACGAGCAGAATAATCCACACGTTTTCCTAGTAAGTTTTGACGGAAACGACCTTGTTTTCCTTTTAGGGAATCCGATAACGATTTTAATGGTCTGTTTGATTCTGTTTTAACCGCAGAAGCTTTACGAGTGTTATCAAATAATGAATCTACAGATTCTTGTAACATACGCTTTTCGTTTCTTAAGATTACTTCGGGAGCTTTAATCTCCATCAATCTTTTTAAACGGTTGTTTCTGATGATTACTCTACGGTACAAGTCATTCAAATCGGAAGTTGCGAAACGACCACCATCAAGTGGCACTAATGGACGCAATTCTGGTGGAATAACTGGAACTACTTTCATAATCATCCATTCTGGACGATTTTCTCTATTAAGATTTGAATCTCTGAATGATTCAACAACCTGTAATCTTTTTAACGCCTCCGTTTTTCTTTGTTTAGAAGTTTCATGATTTGCACCATGACGTAATTCATAAGAAAGCGCATCAAGATCCGTTCTAGCTAATAAATCCATGATACACTCTGCTCCCATTTTAGCAACAAATTTATTTGGATCTAAATCATCTAAATATTGATTATCTGCTGGAAGGGTATCTAAAATATTTAAATACTCTTCTTCTGTTAAGAAATCTAAACGTTGTAATGGCTCTCCTTCTGCATTAACTGCAATACCTGCTTGGATTACTACGTATCTTTCGTAGTAAATAATCATATCTAATTTCTTAGATGGTAATCCAAGGATGTATCCAATTTTGTTTGGAAGTGAACGGAAATACCAAATGTGAGCAATAGGCACAACAAGATTGATGTGTCCTACTCTATCACGACGTACTTTTTTCTCTGTTACTTCAACACCACAACGGTCACAAACGATTCCTTTGTAGCGAATTCTTTTATATTTTCCACAAGCACATTCAAAATCTTTTACTGGACCGAAAATACGCTCACAAAAAAGACCATCACGCTCTGGCTTATGGGTTCTGTAATTAATTGTTTCTGGTTTTAAAACCTCACCTCTTGATTCAGCTAAAATGGATTCTGGCGAAGCCAATCCAATAGAGATTTTCTCAAATCTTTTAGGTGCATTCTTGTCTTTATTTCTGTTATTCATCATAGTTTCTACTATTGATTTACTATATTAATTGAACTTAGATTTATGATTTTGCTTCCTAAAGAAACCTAACCATTAAGTTACTACCTCGAATTACTTCTCTAAACCTCAAACTGTATTTGCAGGTGCTAATTAAAAAACCAAAAGGTTCAATAAAAAATCGGAACGGTTTACGGGTATAAATCTTTAAAAACTTATTATAAATAAGTATTCAGTTCCGATTTCTCGGAATTGAATACAGAACTGCTTTATTCTTCTAAACGGATGTCTAAACCAAGTCCTTTCAATTCATGCATTAATACATTGAATGATTCTGGTAATCCTGGTTCTGGCATAGTTTCTCCCTTAACGATTGCTTCGTAAGTTTTCGCTCTACCAATTACGTCATCCGATTTAACTGTTAAGATTTCACGAAGAGTACTTGATGCTCCATAAGCTTCAAGTGCCCAAACCTCCATCTCTCCAAAACGCTGACCTCCAAATTGAGCTTTACCTCCAAGTGGTTGTTGTGTAATAAGTGAGTAAGGTCCGATAGAACGTGCGTGCATCTTATCGTCAACCATGTGTCCAAGTTTTAACATATAGATAACTCCAACTGTTGCTGCTTGGTGGAAACGCTCTCCTGTTCCTCCGTCATATAAATAGGTATGACCAAATCTTGGAATTCCTGCCTCGTCTGTTAGTTCATTAATTTGATCTAAAGTAGCTCCATCAAAGATTGGTGTTGCATATTTACGACCTAATTTTTGACCTGCCCATCCAAGAACGGTTTCATAAATTTGTCCAATGTTCATACGAGAAGGTACACCAAGTGGATTCAATACGATATCTACTGGAGTTCCATCTTCAAGGAAAGGCATATCTTCATGACGAACGATACGAGCAACAATACCTTTGTTACCGTGACGACCTGCCATTTTATCCCCAACTTTCAATTTACGTTTTTTAGCGATGTATACTTTAGCTAATTTCAAGATTCCTGCAGGTAATTCATCTCCTACAGTAATAGTGAATTTCTCTCTACGCAACGCTCCTTGTAAATCGTTTAATTTGATTTTGTAGTTGTGAATCAAATCGTTTACTAAACGGTTTGTATCCTCATCTGCAACCCATTGACCTTTTGTTAAGTGAGCGAAATCCTCTACAGCGTAAAGCATTTTTTGAGTGTATTTTTTACCTTTTGGCAATACTTCTTCACCCAAATCGTTCATAACTCCTTGCGAAGTTTTTCCATTAACAATTACAAATAATTTTTCAATTAATTTGTCTTTTAAATCAACGAATTTAGTTTCAAATTCCATTTCAAGTGCAGTCAAATCGTCTTTGTCTTTTGTACGCTTACGTTTATCTTTTACTGCTCTTGCAAATAATTTTTTATCTAATACTACACCATGTAAAGAAGGAGAAGCTTTTAATGAAGCATCTTTTACATCACCTGCTTTATCACCGAAGATAGCTCTTAAAAGTTTTTCTTCTGGAGTAGGATCTGATTCTCCTTTTGGAGTAATTTTTCCGATAAGAATGTCGCCAGGTTTAACTTCAGCTCCAATTCTAATCATTCCGTTTTCATCTAAATCTTTAGTTGCTTCTTCAGAAACATTAGGAATATCATTAGTTAACTCTTCGTTACCTAATTTAGTATCTCTAACTTCTAATGAATAATCATCTACGTGGATTGAAGTGAAAATATCATCACGAACTACTTTTTCAGAAATTACAATCGCATCCTCGAAATTGTATCCTTTCCATGGCATAAATGCTACTTTAAGGTTTCTACCGATTGCTAATTCTCCGTTTTGAGTAGCGTATCCTTCACAAAGAACTTGACCTAATTGAACTCTGTCACCTTTTCTTACGATTGGTTTCAAGTTAATAGAAGTACTTTGGTTGGTTTTTCTAAATTTAATTAATTGGTATGTTTTTTCATCTGTATCAAAACTTACCATTCTTTCTTCTTCAGTTCTGTCGTATTTGATAGTAATCATGTTAGCATCAACATACTCTACAGTTCCGTTTCCTTCTGCATTAATTAATACTCTAGAATCAGAAGCAACTTGACGCTCTAAACCAGTTCCAACAATTGGAGCTTCAGGACGTAATAATGGTACGGCCTGACGCATCATGTTAGATCCCATCAAGGCACGGTTTGCATCATCATGCTCTAAGAACGGAATTAATGAAGCTGAAATAGAAGCAATTTGGTTAGGCGCAACATCAGTGTAATGTACCGAAGAAGGTTCAACTACTGGGAAATCACCCTCTTCACGAGCAATTACTTTATCAGCAGTAATTTTTCCTTTAGCATCCATCTCAATGTTTGCTTGCGCAATCATTTTTCCTTCTTCTTCTTCTGCGCTTAAATAAATAGGTTCAGAATTTAAATCTACTTGTCCGTTAGTTACTTTACGGTATGGTGTTTCAATGAATCCCATTCCGTTAACTTTAGCGTAAACTCCTAGAGAAGAAATCAAACCAATGTTTGGTCCCTCTGGTGTTTCAATCGGACAAAGTCTACCGTAGTGAGTGTAGTGAACATCACGAACTTCAAATCCTGCTCTTTCACGAGATAAACCACCTGGCCCAAGGGCAGATAATCTTCTTTTGTGTGTAATTTCAGCTAATGGATTGGTTTGATCCATAAATTGAGATAACTGGTTGGTACCAAAGAAAGAGTTGATAACCGATGATAATGTTTTAGCATTAATCAAATCGATTGGTGTAAACACCTCGTTATCTCTAACATTCATTCTCTCACGGATGGTTCTTGCCATACGAGCTAAACCAACACCAAATTGTTGTGAAAGTTGTTCTCCGACAGTTCTTACACGACGGTTAGATAAGTGATCAATATCATCAATATCTGCTTTTGCATTTATTAACTCAATCAAATATTTTATAATAGTAATGATATCTTCTTTAGTTAATACTTGTTTTTCCATTGGAAGATCAAGATTTAACTTTTTATTCATTCTATAACGACCTACTTCACCTAAGTTGTAGCGTTGGTCTGAAAAGAATAATTTATCAATAATACCACGAGCAGTTTCCTCATCAGGCGGTTCTGCATTTCGTAATTGTCTATAGATGTGCTCAACAGCTTCTTTTTCAGAATTTGTTGGGTCTTTTTGTAATGTATTGTGGATAATAGCATAATCTACTTGATTGTTATCCTCTTTGTGTAACAAGATTACTTTTACATCCGCCTCTAGAATTTCTTCTACATTGTCTTTATCTAAGATAGTGTCACGATCTAAAATAATTTCATTACGCTCAATAGATACAACTTCTCCAGTATCTTCGTCCACGAAATCTTCGTGCCAAGTGTTCAATACTCTTGCAGCTAATTTTCTACCTACATATTTTTTAAGTCCTGTTTTAGAAACTTTAATTTCTTCAGCAAGGTCAAAAATTTCAAGGATATCTTTATCTCTTTCAAAACCAATAGCACGCAAAAGAGTCGTTACCGGTAATTTTTTCTTTCTATCAATATAGGCATACATCACATTATTGATATCGGTAGCAAATTCTATCCAAGATCCTTTAAAAGGGATTACTCTTGCAGAATATAATTTAGTACCATTTGCGTGGAAAGATTGTCCAAAGAACACTCCAGGAGAACGGTGCAATTGCGATACAACAACACGCTCAGCTCCATTTATTACGAATGTTCCGCTTGGTGTCATGTAAGGTATTGTTCCTAAATAAACATCTTGAACTATAGTTTCAAAATCCTCATGTTCTGGATCGGTACAATATAATTTAAGGCGTGCCTTTAAAGGAACACTATAAGTTAAACCTCTTTCGATACACTCTTGAATGGTGTAACGAGGTGGATCAACAAAATAATCAAGGAATTCTAATACAAATTGGTTTCTTGTATCGGTAATTGGAAAATTTTCCATGAAGGTATTGTATAACCCTTCGTTGCCTCTTTCATCTGATTTAGTTTCCAATTGGAAAAAATCTTTAAACGATTTTACCTGAACATCAAGAAAATCTGGATATTGAGGGATGTTTTTCGTTGAGGCAAAATTCAATCTTTCAGTCTGATTTGTTATCATCAATGGACAAAATTTTGATTAAAAAAAAGTAATTTTTGTGTAAAAACACTGTTTAACCTATACTTTTCCTTTTATTAATCAGCACATCTTATAAATAAACCAGGAAAATTTAGTTCATTTCTTTCATCGTAGTGATTAATTTTTTTATCCGTATATTATAAATTACATAATAAAATTTGCAATAAATATATTATACGAAAAATGGTTTAGGCCCTTGGACGCTATTGTCCAAGGCCTAAACCTAGTTCTAAAACCGTTGTTAAATTATTTTAATTCAACAACAGCTCCAGCTTCTTCTAAAGATTTTTTCAAACCTTCAGCTTCAGCTTTAGATACTCCTTCTTTAATATTAGCTGGAGCACCGTCTACCATATCTTTAGCTTCTTTCAATCCTAAACCAGTTAATTCTTTAACTGCTTTAACAACTGCAAGTTTAGAAGCACCTGCTTCTTTAAGTACTACAGTGAATTCTGTTTGCTCACTTGAAGCAGCATCACCACCACCAGCAGCACCACCAGAAACCACAACTGCAGCAGCAGCTGGTTCGATACCATACTCATCTTTTAATATTGTAGCTAAATCGTTAACTTCTTTTACTGTTAAATTAACTAATTGTTCTGCGAATTGTTTCAAATCTGCCATTTTTTCTATCGTTTAAAATGTTTTGTAATTTATTTTTGTTTACTCGTGCGCGAATTTATTCTGCTGCTACTCCTTTTGATTGTGCATTGTTTAATAATGCAGAAAGGATTCGCTTAGCTGGTGATTGAAGTAATCCGATGATTTCTCCAATAACTTCTTCTTTAGATTTAATAGATACTAAACTGTCTAAAAGATTTTCACCAATATATATTTCATTATTGATAAATGCTCCTTTAAAGTTAGGTTTATCTGCTCTCTTTTTGAAATCTTTTATTATTTTAGCTGGTGCATTTGCAACATCAGAAATAAAGATTGATGAATTTCCTTTAAGAACTGAAGGTAAATCTCCGAATTCTTTGTCAGAAGCTTCCATTGCTTTTTCTAAAAGAGTGTTTTTTACAACCTCTAATTTAATTCCAGCTTTAAAACAAGCTCTTCTTAAACTTGAAGTAGTTTCTGCGTCTAATCCTGAAGTATCTGCTATATATACTACATTAGATTCTGCCAACTTTGCAGTTAAATCTTCTATCGCGATTGATTTTTCTTCTCTAGTCATAATAAAATTTGTTTAACTACCAATTATACTGCTTTAGGATCTAAAGCAATAGCAGGACTCATAGTACTTGATAAGTGGATAGACTTAATATAAGTACCTTTAGCTGCAGTTGGTTTTAATTTGATTAATGTTTGAATAATTTCGTGAGCGTTGTCTACAAGTTTGTCAGCTTCAAAAGAGATTCTTCCAATTCCTGCGTGAACGATACCAGTTTTATCGACTTTGAAGTCAATTTTACCAGCTTTTACCTCAGCAACTGCTTTACCAATTTCCATGGTTACAGTTCCAGTTTTTGGGTTTGGCATTAAACCTCTAGGACCTAATACACGTCCTAATGGGCCTAATTTACCCATAATAGCTGGCATAGTGATGATTACATCAACATCTGTCCAACCATCTTTGATTTTTTGAAGGTAATCGTCTAATCCTACATAGTCTGCACCAGCTGCTTTAGCTTCTGCTTCTTTATCTGGAGTTACTAAAGCCAATACTTTAGTGTCTTTTCCAGTTCCATGAGGAAGAGTTACAACACCTCTTACCATTTGATTTGCTTTTCTTGGATCTACTCCTAAACGAACAGCAATATCTACCGACTCGTCAAATTTTGCTGAAGCAACAACTTTCAATAAAGATGAAGCATCTTTTAAAGAATATAGTTTGTTTTTTTCAATTTTTGAAGCAGCCTCTTTTTGTTTTTTTGTCAATTTTGCCATTTCTTACCTTAATTTAGAGGAGAATCTCCAGTTACAGTTATACCCATAGATCTAGCTGTTCCAGCAATCATGCTCATTGCTTTTTCAATTGTGAAAGCATTTAAATCAACCATCTTGTCTTCGGCAATAACCTTAATTTGATCCCAAGTTACATTAGCAACTTTTTTTCTATTAGGCTCGCCTGAACCAGATTTTAATTTAGCAGCATCCAATAATTGAATAGCAGCAGGTGGAGTTTTTACAACAAAATCGAACGATTTGTCTTTATACACAGTAATTTGTACTGGTAAAACTTTGCCGGGTTGATCTTGGGTTCTGGCATTAAATTGCTTACAGAACTCCATGATATTAACTCCAGCAGCTCCCAAAGCAGGTCCAACCGGTGGCGACGGGTTCGCAGCACCTCCCTTAACTTGTAGTTTAACTACTTTACTAATTTCTTTAGCCATTTTTTAAAAATTTTACATCTCTCAATTGGAAGCGATTGATGCGGTTTATTATATGTAACAAAAATTATACTTTTTCAACTTGCATAAAGCTCAATTCTAATGGTGTTTTTCTTCCGAAAATTTTAACCATTACTTCAAGTTTACGCTTTTCTTCATTAATTTTTTCAATAGTTCCATTGAATCCATTGAAAGGTCCATCAATAACCTTAATTGTTTCGTTTAGTTTGAATGGTATAGCTTGAGTATCCACATTAACAGATAACTCATCCACTTTACCAAGCATTCTATTTACTTCAGATAAGCGCAAAGGCACTGGATCGCCACCTTTTACTTCTCCTAAAAAACCAATAACTCCTGTTATTGATTTGATGATATGTGGGATTTCTCCAACAAGATTAGCTTCGATCATAACATATCCTGGAAAATAAACTTTATCCTTAGATATTTTTTTTCCATCTCTTACTTGAACTACTTTTTCTGTTGGCACAAGAACTTGTGAAATGTATTCACTCATTCCTAAACGGCTAATTTCAGTTTCAATATAAGATTTTACTTTATTTTCCTGTCCACTAACAGCTCTTACAACATACCATTTATTCACACTATTATCAGCCATAATAAAAATATTATCCTTTAATCAATTTGAAAAAACTAGCAATGGTTCTAGAACAAAGTTCATCAACTCCCCATGTAGCCAAAGCAAATAGTACTGAGAAAAGAGCAACTACAATAGTTAATCTTTGAACTTCAGCCCATTCTGGCCAGGTAACATTTGATTTTAATTCTTCAAATGCCTCCGAAAAATAATTAAATACTTTTGACATAATGCTATATATATTTTTTGGCACGGGCGGAGGGATTCGAACCCCCATCAACGGTTTTGGAGACCGCTATTCTACCCTTGAACTACGCCCGTTTTATTATAAAAGCCAGCAGAGAAGTCTAAAAAGACCCTCTGCTGAATTTTTATTTGAAATAAAATTAATCTAAAATTTCAGTTACTTGACCAGCACCTACTGTTCTACCACCTTCACGGATAGCAAAACGCAATCCTACGTTCATAGCGATTGGGCTTAATAAAGCAACATCAATAGTTAAGTTATCTCCAGGCATAACCATCTCTACCCCTGCAGGTAAAGAAATAACTCCTGTTACGTCAGTTGTACGTACGTAAAACTGTGGACGGTAGTTATTGTGGAATGGAGTGTGACGTCCACCTTCTTCTTTTTTCAAGATATAAACCTCAGCTTTAAATTTAGCGTGTGGTTTTACAGATCCTGGCTTAACGATAACCATTCCTCTTTTGATATCTTCTTTAGCAACACCTCTTAACAAGATACCTGCGTTATCTCCAGCCTCACCTCTATCAAGGATTTGACGGAACATTTCGATACCTGTAATAGTTGAAGTTAATTTTTCAGCACCCATACCGATGATTTCAACTGGATCTCCTGTATTACAAACTCCTGTTTCGATACGACCTGTAGCAACAGTTCCACGACCAGTAATTGTAAACACGTCCTCAACTGGCATCAAGAATGGTTTTTCAGTATCACGAATTGGCTCTTCAATCCAAGCATCAACAGCTTCCATTAATTCAATAATTTTTGGAACCCAAGCAGGATCGTTATTCAATCCTCCTAAAGCTGAACCTTGAACTACAGGACCATTATCTCCATCATATTCGTAGAAAGATAATAAATCTCTGATTTCCATTTCAACTAATTCTAATAACTCAGCATCGTCAACCATATCCACTTTATTCATGAATACAACGATACGAGGAATACCAACTTGACGTCCTAAAAGGATGTGCTCACGAGTTTGTGGCATTGGTCCATCAGTTGCAGCTACTACTAAGATAGCACCGTCCATTTGAGCAGCACCAGTAACCATGTTCTTTACGTAATCCGCGTGACCTGGACAGTCTACGTGTGCGTAGTGACGATTAGCTGTTTCATACTCAACGTGAGAAGTGTTAATAGTAATACCTCTTTCTTTTTCTTCTGGAGCATTATCAATTTGATCAAATGATTTTGCCTGACAGTAACCAGCATCAGATAACACTTTAGTTATTGCTGCAGTTAAAGTTGTTTTTCCGTGATCTACGTGTCCGATCGTACCAATATTTAAGTGTGGTTTCGAACGGTTAAAGGTTTCTTTTGCCATTTCAATTAATTTTAAACTTAGTTATTATATATTTATTAGTGTTCAAATTTCTTAATCTTGAGCCAACTACGGGAATTGAACCCGTGACCTCTTCCTTACCAAGGAAGCACTCTACCCCTGAGCTAAGTCGGCAAGGAACGTAAAGTTTTCACCAACACTCTTTAAGCTAAAAACCTAAAGACATCAAGGATTACAAGTGAGCTTGTGATCCGTAAGGGTGAACCCTTACTAAATTTTCAAAAAATTTTTTCACAAAGCAAGCTTTGTAAAAATTTTAATACGAAAATTCTGTGGGGAGAGCAGGATTCGAACCTGCGAAGACGTAGTCAGCAGATTTACAGTCTGCCCTCGTTGGCCGCTTGAGTATCTCCCCAACTTTTAATATTACACCTTACTGGCTTTGAGCCGGCGGAGGGACTCGAACCCACGACCTGCTGATTACAAATCAGCTGCTCTAGCCAACTGAGCTACGCTGGCGTTGGCAATAAAAAAAGTCCGCTATTTCTAACGGACTGCAAATGTAGGTATTTATTTTATGTTACAAAATATTTTTTATAAAATTTTCATTTATTTTAAATTCTGACTTTTTCTTTTCTTTTTATTAATCGTCTTTCTAAAGATTCGGCAGCTAATTCTATAGCACCTTCGAATGTTTTGCATTTTTTCTTAACCAAAAATTCATCTCCAGGAACATTGACTTTTACTTCAACAATCTTATTTTCCTTATCACTTGTATTTTCAACTTTGAAAAATACCTCTGTGGAAACAACTTTGTCATAAAATTTATCTAATTTATTTAATCTTATTTGAACATAATCAACCAATTTTCTATCAGCTGAAAAATTAACCGCATTTACATTTACCTTCATGACTATTAAATTTATGATTATTACTATTTTTTGTTTCTGGGATGGGCCTGTCCGTAGATTTTTTTCAACTCCGACAAACTGCTGTGGGTATATACTTGAGTTGAAGCTAAACTGGCATGGCCTAATAATTCTTTTACTGAATTTAAATCGGCTCCGTTATTTAATAGATGTGTCGCAAAAGTGTGTCTTAATATGTGTGGACTCTTTTTTACCTTTTCGGAAACATCACTAAAGTAATAATTTATCAATCGATATACAAATGAATCATTTAATTTAACACCTTTTAACAGTAAGAAAAAATAGTCCGAATCTTTAATTGATACTAATTTAGTTCTTTCGGCTAAATATTTTTCAATTTGCGATGCAATAACCGGTACAATTGGTAGTATTCGTTCTTTATTTCGTTTTCCTAACACTTTAAGCGTGCGATTTTGTAAATCAATATTTTGCATTTTCAAACCGATCAATTCTATTCTTCTTATTCCGGTAGTGTAAAATAGGTCAATGATTAACTTATCGCGAAATCCTTCAAATCCTTCTGGAAACTTTAAATTATTTAATACTAAATCCAATTCGTTTTCAGAAAATGGAATTTGTAATTTCTTGGGCGTCTTTAACGATTTGTGTTTTAATAAAGGACTAGACTCAATTACTTTAATCTTTAGTAAGAATTTGTAAAAGGATTTTAAAGAAGATATTTTTCTATTTACAGAGCTATTGGAAACTCCTGCATCTACCATTGATACAATCCAACTTCGTATCATGCTGTAATTTACTTCCTCCAACTTTTCTGTATCAAAATTAGATTTCAAAAACTCCTGAAAAAAAATTAAATCATTTCCATAGGCATTAACCGTATGCAAGGAATAATTTTTTTCGAGCTGAAGGTATTCTTGAAAAGCTTTTGGATAAGTCAAATTATAATAGTTAAAGAAGTGAAAGATTTATTTGAAATTAAACCAATAAAAAAATCGTTAGTAACAAAGTTATGAAACTTTAACTACTAACGATTATTATTTAAATAGAAAATTAATTATAAACTTTCTAATTTGTCTTTCATGTTTTGAATGTAAGCCGCTTTTTGGATTTTCATTCTATTGGTAACAGAAGGTTTAATGAAAGCTTGACGTGCACGCAACTGACGAACAGTTCCTGTTTTATCAAATTTTCTTTTATAGCGCTTTAATGCTCTATCGATATTTTCTCCGTCTTTAATTGGTATAATTAACATAATATAGACACCTCCTCTCGTTAAGGGTGCAAATGTAATAATTAATTTGAATTATGAAATATAAAATGTGAATTATTTCACTGCAGGCTGATAATTTTGATTATCAATGATCATTTTGGATAAAATCTCTTTCAAAATTTCTGAAGTCCCACCGCCAATAGGACCTAGACGACTATCTCTTAACAATCGAGCTAATGGATATTCTTCCATATAACCATATCCACCAAGCATTTGCAAACAACTATAAATAGTTTCATCAGCAACTTTAGTAGATTTTAGTTTCGCCATAGTAGCTTCTTTCACTACATATTCTCCTTTATTTAAACGAGCCACAGCAGCATAATTAAATATTTTGCAGTGCTCCACTTCCGTAGCGTGCTCTACCATAGTATGACGAAGTGCTTGAAACTTATTTATTTTAGTTCCGAATGCTTCTCTTTGCGACATATAATCTATAGTGTACTCTAAAGCATATTCTGATCTTGCATGTGCATTAACCGCCATGATTAATCGCTCTAAAGCAAAATGCTGCATGATGTAAGGAAAACCTTTTCCTTCCTCACCCATTAAATTTTCTTCTGGAATTTCTACGTTATCAAAGGCAATTTCAGCCGTATCGGAAGCTCTCCATCCTAATTTATCTAATTTTGTTGCAGAAACCCCGCTTATATTAGTATCCATTAAGAAAATACTAATTCCTTTATTCCCAAGTTCCGGACTTGTTTTTGCAGCTACAACATAATAGTCGGCATATACACCATTAGTGATAAATGTTTTAGACCCGTTTAAGATGTACTTATTACCTTTTTTAATCGCAGTGGTTCGCATGCCTGCCACATCACTTCCGCCAAATGGTTCTGTAATACAAAGCGCTCCAATTTTATCGCCAGAAATACTTGGCACTAAATACTCTTGTTTAATTCTCTCATCTCCCTCAGCATTTAAGTGCGTCATTGCCAAATAAGCATGCGCCCATAT
>CAMCBB010000036.1 GCA_945872875.1 Flavobacterium psychrophilum | reverse complement strand
TTGAAAATTTCATTGGCATATATGGCACACGAATCGGCAATGACCACTTTTTTCACCAAGCCCCACACAATTTGGTAAATTCCTTCTTTGGCTTTATTGAATTCAAACTTTCGGTTTACTTTTAATTGCGGTAATAAATGGGTGGCTCGTTCAATGGGTCCGGCAACTAACAACGGAAAATAACTTACAAATAACGAATAATCAACAAAGTTTTTTTCGGCTTTAATTCGTTTGTAGTAGATGTCAATGATGTAAGACAAACCGTGGAAGGTATAAAACGAAATTCCAACTGGAAGTATCAATTTTAATAAAATTGGACTTGCCGTAAATCCAAATGAATGCACTAATTCCGCAAAAGATGATGCAAAGAAATTGTAATATTTAAATACGCCAAGAAACCCTAAATTGATGGTTACGCAAATCCAAAGCCACATTTTTCTTTCGAATGGTGTTTGACTTTTTTCGATTTTCATTCCAGAAACATAATCCAATAATGTGGAGAAAACCAAAAGAAATAAGAACCTCCAATCCCAACAAGAATAGAAATAATAACTCGCTAAAATCAGAATATAATTTTGATTTATTTTCGATTTAGCGCCAATAACCCAATACAAAATGAATACTATTGGAAGAAAAATAGCGAAATGTAATGAGTTGAAAAACATAAATTAGAAGTTCGGACTTAAATTGTATTTTTTGTAGAAATTATCAAGTGCCTCAACTACTTCCTCGGCAGAGTCAACTACTTTAATTAAATTCAAATCTTCTGGATTGGCATTTTTTTGTTTGTCAATTAGGACATTTTTTATCCAATCCAACAACCCCGACCAAAATTCGGTGCCAACCAAAATAATAGGGAATTTTCCAATTTTTTTAGTTTGAATAAGCGTGATTGCTTCAAACAATTCGTCTAAAGTTCCAAAGCCTCCTGGCATTACTACAAAACCTTGGGAGTATTTTACAAACATTACTTTTCTCACGAAAAAGTAATCGAAGTTTAAGTTTTTATCTTTATCGATATACGGATTGAAATGTTGTTCAAAAGGCAATTCGATGTTTAATCCAACTGATGTTCCTTCTCCACGATGCGCTCCTTTGTTTCCGGCTTCCATAATTCCAGGGCCACCACCAGTAATCACTCCGTAACCAGCTTTGCTGATTTTATAGGCGATTTCTTCAGCTAATAGGTAGTACTTTTCTTCGGGTTTGGTTCTTGCCGATCCAAAAATGGTAACGCAAGGTCCAATTCGTGACATGGTTTCGTAGCCATTTACAAATTCTGACATGATTTTAAAAATCGCCCAAGAATCGTTACTTCGAATTTCATTCCAAGTTTTTTGCTTGAATTTATCATGTATTCTGTGGTCCTCGTTTTCGTAATTGCTCTTGCTCATAATTTCAGGTTTTATCTTTCTGCTAATTTAATTCTTTTTTCAAAAATTGCGCAGTGTAACTCTTTTTGTTTTTAACTATTTCTTCTGGTGTGCCACTACAAAGTAACTCACCACCGCCTTTTCCACCTTCTAGTCCAATGTCAATAATAAAATCGGCTAGTTTAATTACATCCAAATTATGTTCAATGATTAATACCGTATTTCCTTTGTCTACCAATTTAGTAATGACTTCCATTAATACTCTAATGTCTTCAAAGTGCAAGCCTGTAGTAGGTTCATCCATAATGTAAAAAGTATTTCCGGTGTCTTTTTTAGATAATTCGGCTGCTAGTTTAATTCGCTGGGCTTCACCACCAGATAGGGTAGTACTTTGTTGTCCTAAGGTAATATAACCCAAGCCCACATCTTGAATGGTTTTTAATTTTCTGTGAATCTTCGGAATCATTTCAAAGAAATCTACTGCTTCATCAATCGTCATATTCAATACATCAGAAATGGACTTTCCTTTGTATCTAATTTCTAATGTTTCTCTATTAAAACGCTTGCCTTGACAGGTTTCACATTCTACATATACATCAGGTAAGAAGCTCATTTCAATAGTTCGCACTCCCGATCCTTCACACGTTTCACATCTTCCACCACTTACATTAAAGCTGAATCTTCCTGCTTTGTAACCGCGAATCATAGCCTCTGGAGTCATAGTAAACAAACTTCGAATCTCCGAGAATACTTCAGTGTAAGTCGCTGGATTGGAACGAGGTGTTCTCCCAATAGGACTCTGATCGATATCAATTACTTTATCAATATGTTCTAATCCTTCAATCTTTTTATAAGGTTGTGGTTTTTTTACGCCATTAAAAATATGTGCATTCAAAATAGGGTAGAGCGTCTCGTTTATTAAGGTTGATTTGCCACTTCCTGAAACTCCAGTCACACAAATTAACTTCCCTAACGGAAATTCTACCGTAACATTTTTTAGATTATTACCTGAGGCGCCATAAAGTTTGATAAACTTTCCATTGCCGCTTCTTCGTTTTTTTGGAATCTCAATTTGAAGTTCACCGTTTAAATATTGAGCCGTAAGCGTGTGTACTTTTAATAATTCGGCAGGGGTACCTTTGCTGATTATATTTCCGCCAAATTTACCTGCTTTGGGTCCGATATCAATTACATAATCAGCACACTCAATCATGTCTTTGTCGTGCTCCACAACCAAAACCGAATTACCAATATCTCTAAGATTTTTCAACGAATTTATTAAGCGCTCGTTATCTCTTTGGTGCAAACCAATACTAGGTTCATCTAAGATATAAAGCACGCCAACGAGTTGCGATCCAATTTGAGTTGCCAATCGGATGCGTTGTGCTTCACCACCCGATAACGATTTGGAACTTCTATTTAAGGATAAATAATTAAGTCCTACATCAAGTAAAAACTGAATACGGTCGTTGATTTCCTTTAATATTTCAAGCGCAATTGTTTTTTGTTTATCCGATAATTTTTCAGGTAACGCTTGAAACCATGGAGCCAGTTCGGATATATCCATTGCCGAAAGTGCTGCAATATTTAAATCGTTTATTTTAAAGAAAAGCGATTCTTTCTTTAATCGCGAACCATGACACTCCGGACATGCCATTTCGTCCATAAATTCTTTGGCCCATCGTTTTATTGAACTCGAATTGCTTTCGTCAAATTGGTTTTTTATGAATTTCGAAATTCCTTCAAAATCAATTTTGTATTCTTTGGTAACTCCAGCCGTTTTAGAAACCACTGAAAATTTTTCATTTCCGCCATTCAAAATCATTTCAATCGCTTCTTCCGAAAGGGTTTCAATTGGGTCGGTTAATTTAAATTTGTATTTTTCACCGATCATTTCCAGTTGTTTGAACATCCAAGAACTTTTGAATTCTCCAAGTGGTGCTAATGCTCCTTTTTGAATTGATAGCTTCGGATTTGGAATTATTTTTTTGCGGTTGATTTCATTTACAATTCCCAATCCATTGCAATGTTCACAAGCCCCTTTTGGCGAATTAAAAGAAAATAAATTGGGTTCCGGATTTTGATAGGAAATTCCGGTAGTTGGACACATTAATGTTCGGCTGAAAAAGCGTACTTCATTACTTTCGTGCTCCATAACCATCATAACATCTTCTCCGTGATACATGGCCGTTTTGATACTTTCAGACAATCTTTTTTGAGTGTCTGCAGTAGCTTCCACTTGCATTCGATCAATTACAATTTCAATATCGTGGGTTTTATAACGATCCAGTTTCATTCCTGGAGTAATATCCACTATTTTGCCATTAACCCTAACTTTTACAAATCCTTGTTTTGCAATTTGTTGAAATAATTCGGCGTAATGTCCTTTACGAGCTCTAATTATTGGAGCAAGAACATTAATTCGTTTTCCGTTGAAAGTTTCTGTGATTAAATTCTGAATTTGCTCATCCGAATAGGAAACCATCTTTTCTCCGGTATTGTAACTGTAGGCTTCTCCAGCACGGGCATATAATAATCGTAGAAAATCATAAATTTCAGTAATGGTACCCACAGTAGAGCGCGGTGATTTACTTGTGGTTTTTTGTTCGATAGCAATAACAGGAGACAATCCATCAATTTTATCTACATCAGGTCGCTCTAAACCACCAAGAAATTGACGTGCATAAGCTGAAAATGTTTCAATGTAACGGCGTTGCCCTTCGGCATAAATTGTATCAAAGGCAAGCGATGATTTTCCAGATCCCGAAAGTCCGGTTATTACAACTAGTTTTTCTCTCGGAATTAAAATATCGATATTCTTTAAATTGTGCACTCTAGCACCAATTACTTCAATATAATTTTCGTTTTCTAGCATAGGTTTTGTAAAAACGCAAAAGTACAATTTTAGGAATGAAATTCAGTTAGTCAGTTTAGAAGAATTTGTTAAATCTCCTTCCAAAAATTAAGCCGACTTAAATAAATTAAGCCGGCTATCTTATGGTTTTTAGGTTGGTTTGTATTAGTTATTAAGCATTACCGGCATTACAAGCATGGTAACGGTTTCACCTTCGTCTAATCCGTCAACTGGAGTTAAAATTCCAGCACGATTTGGCATAGACATTTCCAATTGAATTTCATCCGATTGTAAGTTCGAAAGCATTTCCAATAAGAAACGCGAGTTGAAACCAATTTGCATGTCATCACCTTGGTAATCACAAGTCAATCTTTCCTCTGCTTTGTTAGAGTAATCAATATCCTCTGCAGAAATATTTAATTCTGCTCCGGCAATTTTTAAACGAATTTGGTGTGTTGTTTTATTAGAGAAAATAGCCACACGACGAACTGAGCTAAAAAATTGATTTCTATCAATTAATAATTTGTTTGGATTTTCTTTTGGAATCACTGCCTCATAGTTTGGATATTTTCCATCAATTAATCTACAAATCAATAAGTAGTTTTCAAAAGAGAAAGTCGCATTGGCATCGTTATAATCAATTTTAACCTCAGCATCAGATGTACTTAAAATACTTTTTAAGATGTTAAGCGGTTTCTTTGGCATTATGAAATCAGCCACTTGAGATGCTTTTACATCAGTGCGTGTGTATTTAACTAATTTATGCGCATCAGTAGCTACAAAGATTAATCCTTCTGGAGAAAATTGGAAGAATACTCCCGACATAACCGGACGTAAATCATCATTTCCTGCAGCAAAAATTGTTTTGCTAATAGCAGTTGCCAACACTTCTGCTGGAACCATTGTAGAAGATGGGTCTTCTAATTGTACCGATTTAGGGAATTCTTCACCTGGCGCATACGCAATAGCATATTTACCCGAATTAGAGCTGATTTCGATTGTGCTGTTTTCTTCAACTGTAAAAGTTAAAGGCTGCTCTGGAAATGTTTTTAGTATATCTAAAAGTAATTTTGCAGGAACTGCAACACTGCCGTTATCAGTAGATTCGATTTCTAAAGTAGCAGACATAGTTGTTTCAAGGTCAGATGCCGAAACAGTTAAAGTCTTTTTATTTAATTCAAATAAAAAGTTGTCTAAAATAGGCAAGGTGTTGCTACTATTAATAACGCTACCTAAAACTTGTAATTGTTTTAATAAATACGAGCTGGATACAATAAACTTCATCTTATATTATTTTTTACAAATATATCTTAAAGAAATAGATTGTGAAAAGAAATTTATTAACATTTATTCCAATATTGTTAGGATTTATTTGTTGGGTTGCTATCAAATGTTTTTCCATCAACTGCTATTGATGAATTAAGAGTTATTTGAATTTTCAATTGGTTTTCTTTCAATTAATTGTAGTTTCTTTTGTCGAAATTCAACAATTCCGTAATAAATAGTTTTAAGCATAGGTTATTTTTTTATATTTTTGATTCGCTAAAATTACACCTATGAATTTCGATAGAAAAGACTTTTCAAACGAACAATTACTTGATTTATATTCTAGAATATTAAAACCTAGATTGATAGAAGAAAAGATGCTGATACTTTTGCGTCAAGGTAAAGTGTCAAAATGGTTTTCTGGAATTGGACAAGAAGCAATTTCTGTTGGAATTACTGCAGCTTTAGATTCAGATGAGTACATTTTGCCAATGCACCGAAACTTAGGAGTTTTTACAGGTAGAGCTATTCCGTTGCATCGTTTGTTCTCACAATGGCAAGGAAAGAAAAACGGATTTACCAAAGGGCGTGATCGCAGCTTTCATTTTGGAACCCAAGAATATAAAATTATCGGAATGATTTCCCATTTAGGTCCACAACTTGGAGTAGCTGATGGGATTGCTTTGGCAAATAAATTAAAAAGAAACGGAAAAGTAACCGCTGTTTTTACAGGTGAAGGTGCTACGAGTGAAGGCGATTTTCATGAGGCATTAAACATCGCTTCGGTATGGGATTTACCGGTTTTGTTTGTGATTGAAAATAATGGTTACGGATTGTCTACACCAACCAACGAGCAATACCGTTGCGAGAATTTAGCTGATAAAGGAATTGGTTACGGAATGGAAAGCCATATTCTAGATGGAAATAATATATTAGAAGTTTATGCAAAGATTAGTGAGTTAAAAGCTTCATTAGCAGAAAACCCCCGACCAGTTTTATTGGAGTTTATAACTTTTAGAATGCGTGGGCATGAAGAGGCAAGTGGAACCAAATACGTGCCGCAAGAATTAATGGACGCTTGGGCTGTTAAAGATCCGGTGGCGAATTATAGAAATTATTTGGTTGCTACAGGTGTGCTTTCTGAAGAAATGGATGCAGAAATCACGAGGAAAATAAAAGATGAAATTGATGAAAATTGGGCCATTACCCAAAGCCAACCGGATATTGAAGCAGATTTAAGTGAAGAATTAAATGATGTGTATCAAGAATATGATTTTGAAGATATTAAATCAAATAATGAAGAAGAAAATATTCGTGTTGTAGATGCTATTTCACAAGCTTTAAAACAATCAATGGAGCGTCATGATAATTTAGTTATTATGGGGCAAGATATAGCCGAATATGGTGGAGCATTTAAAATCACCGAAGGTTTTGTCGAGCAATTTGGAAAAGAGCGTGTGCGTAATACACCAATTTGTGAAAGCGCAGTTGTTTCTGCTGCTATGGGATTGTCTATAAACGGGCATAAAGCCATAGTTGAAATGCAATTTGCTGATTTTGTTTCTACAGGATTTAACCCGATTGTGAATTTATTAGCTAAACAACATTATCGTTGGAATGAAAAAGCCGATGTAGTAGTGCGAATGCCTTGCGGTGGCGGAACACAAGCAGGTCCTTTTCATTCACAAACCAATGAAGCATGGTTTACTAAAACTCCTGGTTTAAAAGTAGTTTATCCTGCATTTCCCTATGATGTAAAAGGATTGTTGAATACGGCAATTAACGACCCGAATCCGGTGTTGTTTTTTGAACACAAACAATTGTATCGCTCGGTATATCAAGATGTGCCAAAAGATTATTACACTATTCCATTTGGAAAAGCCGCACTAATTAAAGAAGGGGAGTCGGTTACTATTGTCTCTTATGGAGCAGGAGTTCACTGGGCCTTAGAAGTCCTGAATTCGAATCTTGATATTAAAGCAGATCTTATTGACTTGAGAACGCTTCAGCCGTTGGATGTGGATGCCATTTACGCTTCGGTTAAGAAAACGGGTAAGTGTATTATTTTACAAGAAGATACTTTGTTTGGTGGAATTGCTAGCGATATTTCTGCTTTGGTTATGGAAAATTGTTTTGAGTACTTGGATGCTCCTGTTCGCAGAGTAGGAAGTATCGAAAGTCCGATTCCATTTGTAAAGCCATTAGAAGATCAATACCTGCCAAAAGCCCGATTTGAAAATGAATTAAAGCAGTTAATAGCGTATTAATCATCTGATAAGGAAAGTATTATAAAATACAAAAGCCAACCTGGAGCAGTTGGCTATTGAGGTGAGGTATAACTTCCTTTCGGAATCCTCGATGCAAATATACTTTGAATTTATGAATTACGAATAAGTATTTTTAAATAATTAAAAATTAGTTCGTTTTTATGTAAAACCAATTAGTTATTTATTTAATCCTCTTTCTGTCCCATCATCATCAAATAGGATTTTAAAAACGGATCGATATTACCATTCATTACGCCATCAACATCACTTGTTTCATAGCCTGAACGGACATCTTTTACTAGTTTGTAGGGTTGCATAACATAATTTCTTATTTGAGAACCCCATTCAATTTTCATTTTTCCAGCTTCAATATCGGCGCGTTGTTCTAATTGCTTTTTCAATTCAATTTCATACAATTGAGAGCGTAGCATTTGCATTGCGCGTTGTCTGTTATCTTGTTGGGATCGCGTTTCCGAACACTGAATTTGAATTCCGGTTGGTTTGTGAAATAATTGCACTTTGGTTTCTACTTTGTTTACATTTTGTCCTCCAGCACCACTAGATCTTGAGGTAATTATTTCAATATCTGCCGGATTAATATCTATTTCAATAGTATCGTCTACTAACGGATAAACATAAATTGAGGCAAATGAAGTATGTCTTTTGGCATTACTGTCAAAAGGTGAAATTCGAACCAAACGATGCACGCCGTTTTCACCTTTCAAATAACCAAAAGCAAAATCGCCCTCAATTTCAAGAGTAACGGTTTTTATTCCGGCAACTTCACCTTCTTGAAAGTTAAGTTCTTTGATCTTATAGTTTTGTTTTTCTGCCCACATCATGTACATACGCATCAACATTGAGGCCCAGTCGCAACTTTCGGTTCCGCCAGCACCGGCTGTAATTTGCAATACGGCACTCATGCTGTCTCCTTCAGCAGAGAGCATGTTTCTAAATTCTAAATCTTCAATGAAATTATTAGTGATATCGAATTGGGTATCTAACTCTTCTTCGGTTACTTCTCCTTCCTTATAAAATTCATAAGTAATTTGAAGTTCTTCAGAAAGCACATTCCCTTTTTCAAAATCTTCAACCCATTTCTTTTTGGATCTAAGGTTTTTGATTAATGCTTCGGCTTCCTTTGCGTTATTCCAAAAATTGGGTGCAAAAGTTTTTTCTTCTTCGTTTGATATTTCTATAAGTTTGGCATCAATGTCAAAGATACCTCCTCAACGCACCAAGGCGCTCCATAATACCTTTTATTTGTTCGGTATTTGTCATAAATTGTGTAGTTTTGTAAATGCAAATATATGGCATCAAAATTTGATATGGAAATAAATTTAGTTAGTGATACAGTAACCAAACCAAGCAATGAAATGTTGCAGTTTATGTTTAATGCTAAGGTTGGAGATGATGTGTATAAACAAGATCCAACGGTAAACGAATTGGAAACTGCGGTTGCTCAGTTATTCGGAATGGAAGCGGCGTTATTTTTCCCTAGCGGAACAATGGCGAATCAAACGGCAATAAAGTTGCATACTAATCCCGGAGAGCAAGTAATTTGCGATAAGTATTCCCATATTTATCATTATGAAGGTGGAGGTGCTTCGTTTAATAGTGGTGTTTCTTGTTGTTTGGTAGATGGAGATAGAGGAATGATCACTGCCGATTTAGTTAAGAATGCCATCAACGACCCCGAGTTTTATCATGCACCTTTAACTTCGTTAGTGAGTATTGAAAATACTACCAATAAAGGAGGAGGAGCCTGTTATGATATTGAAGAATTGAAAAAAATCAAGCAAGTTTGTGTCGATAATAATTTGAAATACCATTTAGATGGTGCTCGATTATGGAATGCCTTGGTGGCTAAAAAACAACATCCAAAACAATTTGGGGAATTATTCGATACTATATCGGTTTGTTTATCCAAAGGATTGGGAGCGCCAATAGGTTCTGTGTTATTGGGATCTAAAGCAGATATTAAACGTGCTTTGCGAATTCGAAAAATATTTGGAGGTGGTATGCGTCAAGCAGGATATTTAGCTGCTGCAGGTATGTATGCCATTCAAAATAATTTATCAAGATTGGAAGAAGATCACCGAAGAGCTAAAGAACTAGGGGAGTTGTTAAGTACTTTAAATTGGGTTGAGAAAGTAGAGCCTGTAGAAACTAATATTTTAATTTTTTCGGTTCGCCCAACATTAGAAGAAAAATGGATAATTGAAAAACTGCAACAAAAAAATATCTTTATTAGTTCGATGGGTCACGGCAAACTAAGAATTGTAACCCATTTAGATTATAAAGAAGTTATGCATAATTATGTTGTGGATACTCTAACAAAACTGCAATTTTAATTACTATGCTGAATCTAATAAATACATTTCCGTTGCCAGCAATTATTGCCAATGCAGATAATGTAATTATTCATGCAAATGAATTGGGTTTAAACCATTTTAAAACCAAGTTAGATTCAATTCAAAATAAATCAATCGCTTCTATTTTACAAGATATTACTAATGATAAAATTCAGCATGTACAACATGAAGAAAATGGAGAAGTTTATCATTTGTATTATATTCTGGAAAGTTCTAATACAGATGCACAACAATTAGTTTATACAGTAGCACACGACTTACAAGATCCGTTAAATTCGATTAGTGCCTATTCTAAACTATTAGCAGAGGAGTATTCTTCTCAATTAGATACTGAAGGAAATCTCTTTGTAGATTTTATTTCAAAGTCGGCCAAAAGGATGCAAAACACTATACAATCGTTGTTGGATTTCACTAAACTGAATTCAAAAGAGAATTTTGTTGCAACCAATTTAAATCAGGTAATTCAAGAGGTGCAAGAAGATTTGAGTTTGGTAATAAAGGAAAGCAATGCAAAGATCCTTTTTGAAAAATTACCAACAGTTATGGGCTCATCGGTACATTTGAGATTGTTGTTTCAAAATTTGATTGGGAATGCAATTAAATTCAGCCGCAAGGAGGAACAGCCATTTGTTTTTATTTCTTCAGACGAAAGAGAATCGGATTTGTTATTTCAAGTAAAAGACAACGGAATCGGAATTCCATCAGAAAATTTAGAAGCCATATTTTCTATTTATACAAAACTGCACACTACTTCAGAATATGAAGGAACCGGAATTGGATTAGCGCATTGTAAAAAAATAGTTGCTTTGCATGGAGGAACCATTTGGGCTGAATCCGAAATAGGAAAAGGAACTGTCATCTATTTTACCCTTTCCAAAATATGATAGCTCCATCTACTTGTGTTGTTTTGATTGAAGACGATCAAGCAATGAATTATTACCATCAAAGGTTGTTTGTAAAGCAAGATTTTGCAGATGAAGTTTTGTCTTATCACTCTGCTAAGGAGGCTTTGAATGGAATTAAAAGTTTGCAACAGGTAACTCTTCTTTACATTTTTTTGGATTTAAATATGCCGCAAATGGATGGATGGCACTTTATAGAAGAGTTAGAGAAGTTAAAATTTGATTCGAATACCCAAATAAAATTGTTTGTATTAAGTTCATCAGTGAATCCAAACGACATGATGAAAGCCAAGCAAAATTCAGCTGTAACGGATTATTTATCTAAACCACTTTCAATAGAAACAATTACTAATATAATTACTACTAATTCCTAGCTAGAAATTCAATTCTATGCTTTGAAAATCAATAAAATGAATATAAAACCAATTCCACCTGTAGCCAAAATAATTCCGCATAAACTTGTAAAACACAAGCATACCCGTATTGATGATTATTATTGGCTTAACGACAGAGAAAATCCAGAAGTAATTGATTACTTAAACAAAGAAAACGAATATTACCATTCGGTTACTGCCGATACCAAAGCTTTACAAGAGGAATTATTTGAAGAGATGAAATCTCGAATAAAAGAAGATGACCAATCAGTTCCTTATTTTTATAATGGGTATTATTACATCACCCGATTTGAGAAAGGGCAGAATTATCCAATTTATTCTAGAAAAAAAGAAACCCTTTCAGCTGTTGAAGAAATTTTATTCGATTGTAATGAATTAGCCAAAGGGCAATCGTATTTTCATTTAGGCGGACTTTCAGTAAGTCCGGATAACAGCAAGGCTTTATTTAGTGTAGATGTTGTTGGAAGACGAATTTATACCATTCAGATTAAGAATCTTCTAACAGGGCAATTACTTTCGGATACAATAAAAAATGTAACGGGTACAGCAGTTTGGGCCAATGACAATCAAACTATTTTTTATTCCTGTCAAGATGAGGTAACCTTGCGTTCCGATAAAATATTTAAGCATAAATTGGGTATAAGCCAGGAAGAAGATGTGTTGGTTTACTTTGAAAAAGACGAAACGTTTAATGTTGAAATTGCCAAATCAAAATCCAATAAATACCTAGCGATTGAATCGGGGAGTACCTTAACTACTGAATATCAAATTTTGGATGCGAATACTCCAGATGAAAAATTTAGGTTGTTCCAAAAGAGAGTCCGAGGATTAGAATACAGCATCAATCATTATGGAGACAGTTTTTATATTCTAACAAATAAAGACGAAGCGGAGAACTTTAAGTTAATGAAAACTCCAGAAACTGCTACTTCCAAAGAAAATTGGGTTGAGGTAATTCCGCATCGTGCTGATGTATTGCTTGAGGATATTGAGATATTCAAAAACTATCTAGTTCTTGAAGAACGCGCCAACGGTTTAAATACCATTAAAATTATTCCGTGGAATGGGGATGAGGCTTATTATTTGCCTTTTGAAAGTGAAACTTATACAGCATGCGCAAGTACTAATGTTGATTTTGATACCGATATTTTAAGATACTCTTATCAGTCTTTGGCTAAGCCTTCTTCGGTTATTGATTTTAATATGAAAACCAAAGAAAAGGTAGTTCTAAAAGAACAACAGGTTTTGGGTGGAAAATTTGATAAAAATAATTATAAAGAAGAGCGTGTTTGGGCAACTGCTAGAGATGGTGTTAAGGTGCCTATTTCATTGGTTTATAAAAAAGAGTTGTTAAAAGATGGTAAAAATCCGTTATTGCAATATGCCTACGGATCGTATGGCTATTCTATCGACGCCTCATTTTCTTCAACTCGATTATCGCTTTTAGATCGAGGTTTTGTTTTTGCTATAGCACACATACGCGGTGGAGAAGATCTAGGACGAAATTGGTATGAAACCGGGAAGTTGTTGCAAAAGAAAAATACCTTTACTGATTTTATCGATTGTTCGGAATTTTTAATTCAAGAAAAATATACATCTCCAGAGCATTTATATGCCGAAGGAGGCTCTGCGGGAGGATTGTTAATGGGAGCGGTGGCTAATATCGCACCCAATTTATATAACGGAATCATTGCTCAAGTTGCCTTTGTTGATGTGGTTACAACCATGTTGGATGAATCCATTCCACTTACTACAGGAGAATATGACGAATGGGGAAATCCAAATCAAAAGATATATTACGAGTACATGTTGTCTTATTCGCCTTATGATAATGTGGCAACACAAGTGTATCCGAACATGTATATCTCAACAGGACTGCACGATTCGCAAGTACAATATTGGGAACCAGCAAAATGGGTTGCTAAACTAAGAGTTATGAAAACCGATTCGAATTTATTATTTTTAGACACCAATATGGATGCGGGACACGGAGGTGCTTCAGGTAGATTTGAAGCCTTAAAAGAATTGGCTAAGGAATTCAGTTTTTTGCTTGAATTGGAAAAAATTAAAAATTAATTTATTAGATTTGCAAGGTTACGGTACCTATACTAAGTAATGGTTCTGTCAAATTTTTTTTATTTTATGAAAGAAGAAATAAAAGCCTATAATAATGTTCTGGAATTAATAGGAAGCACTCCTCTTATTAAACTTAATAGAATTACCAAAGACTTTCCAGGTAGCTATTATGCTAAAGTGGAAGCTTTTAATCCAGGGCATTCATCCAAAGACAGAATCGCATTATATATCATTGAACAAGCCGAAAAAAAAGGTATTCTTTCTCCTGGAGATACAATCATTGAAACTACTTCAGGTAATACCGGATTTAGTTTGGCAATGGTAAGTATTATTAAAGGATATAGCTGTATTCTTGCAGTAACTTCTAAATCTTCTAAAGACAAAATAGACATGCTTCGAAGTCTTGGAGCAAAAGTTTATGTTTGTCCAGCAAATGTTTCTGCTGATGATGAGCGCTCGTATTACAAAGTTGCTAAGCGTTTGCATGAAGAAACAAAAGGTTCTGTTTACATTAATCAATATTTTAATCAATTGAATATTGATGCACATTATTTTTCTACAGGACCTGAAATTTGGGAACAAACCGCAGGAAAAATAACGCATTTAGTTGCCTGCAGTGGAACTGGAGGTACTATTTCTGGTGTTGCTAAGTTTTTGAAAGAGAAAAATCCAAATATTAAAATATTAGGTGTAGATGCTTTTGGTTCGGTGTTGAAAAAATACCATGAAACAAAAGAGTTTGATACCGATGAAATATATCCCTACAGGATTGAGGGAATTGGAAAAAATTTAATACCGACTGCCACCGATTTTGATTCGATTGATAAATTCATGAAAGTAACTGATGAGGAAAGTGCCCATACTGCAAGAGAAATTGTAAAACAAGAAGGATTATTTGTAGGTTACACTTCTGGTGCTGCATTACAAGCGGTGAAACAATTTGCCAAAGAAGGCGAGTTTACCTCGGAAAGTAATGTGGTTGTTATTTTCCCTGATCACGGATCGCGATATATGAGTAAAGTGTTTAGTGACGACTGGATGAATGAACAAGGTTTTTTTGACAGCATAAATACTGAAGAAGCTCAGAAAATAGAATTTATTAAATAAGCATAAAAAAAACTCCAATGAAAATTGGAGTTGTTTGTTTTTATTTTTTTCTAATAATGTCTTCTAAAACCGCTTTGTTAGAGTAGTTGATAACTCGAAGCGCAATGGTGTCCTTTCTCATAGTTTGGCCTTCTATGATATACAACTTTCCTTTTTGATATTTTATATTGCTTTTATCAAAATCAACATCGCCGTAGGTTAGTGTGTTTTTAATATCAATCGTGTCAATCCAATCTTCTGCAAGTTTGCGAGAAGCTTCAATACTATAATTAAAAGGTTTGTTTCTTAAATCATTTAATACTCGAGCATTCGGAAAATAGTTACATCGAGAATCTTTTCCAGATAAAACGGCAGCCACAAAAAAACTTCCAATAACTAATCCGATTAAATAGTAGGCAAAACGCTGATAAAATTTCATTCTAATTTTTATTTCTGCAAAGGTAAAGCAAAGAAGTCAATAATTAATTGAGTTAAATATTAAAAAACAATTAAATTAATATCGCTATTGTTCAAATCAAACCAATCTCCAATTGCTTTGTTGGTTAAGATACCATGGTATAAATACACACCATTTTTCATGCCTAAATTACATCGTATTGAACTTTCAATTCCGCCATCTTCAGCAATTTGAAGTAAATAAGGCGTGATAATATTACTAATTGAAAGTGAGGCCGTCTTAGAATAACGCGAAGGTATATTAGGAACACAATAGTGAATTACATCACTTTTAATAAAAGTTGGTTTTTCATGAGTTGTAATTTCTGAAGTTTCAAAGCAGCCTCCAGTATCAATACTCACATCAACAATTACGGCACCTTTTTTCATGAAATCAACCATAGTTTCGGTTACCACAATTGGAGATCGCTCTTTGCCTCTCATTGCGCCTATCGCAACATCACAGCGTCTTAACGCTTTTAATAATGCTTTTGGCTGTATGGTTGAGGTGAATATTCGTTGATTGATATTGTTTTGTAAACGACGCAATTTAGTAATCGAATTGTCGAATATTTTTACATTAGCACCCAATCCAATTGCTGTTTTAGCTGCAAATTCTCCAACAGTTCCTGCGCCAATTATAACTACTTCTGTTGGAGCAACTCCAGTTATATTTCCAAATAAAAGCCCTTTTCCAAATTGTTGATTAATCATTAATTCAGCTGCAATTAATATAGAAGCAGTGCCTGCAATTTCGCTCAATGACTTCACGGCAGGGTAGGATCCGTCTTCGTCTTTTATGTATTCGAAGGCTAAAGCGGTGATTTTCTTTTGCGTAAGCGCTTCAAAATATTCTTTTTTTCTAGTTTTTAATTGGATTGCCGAAATCAGTATCGAATTGGCTTGCATCAGTTCAATTTCGGCCATAGTTGGTGGTTCCACCTTTAAAAGCATAGGGCAAGAAAAAACCTTTTTGGTGTCTTGGGTGATTTCGGCGCCTGCATCACTGTATTCTTTATCGCTGTAGCTTGAACTTTCGCCAGCTCCAGCTTCCATTAAGATGCGATGTCCGTGTGAAGTTAACGAATGTACCGCATCCGGAGTTAAGCAAATACGACGTTCTTGGTAGCTGGTTTCTTTAGGAATTCCAATGAATAACTCGCTTTTTTGACGGGTGATTTCTAGTTTTTCCTCCTGAGGAATCAATTGTTGCTTTGTAAATGGTGTAATGGCCATGTTTTCCAATTAATTAAAGGACCAAGTTACAAAAAAAATAATTAGTCCAATACCAATCTTCGTTTTCCGTCAGGAAGTAATTCAATTGTAATTGTTGAATGTTGATCCGGAATGCAATTCGGAATTTTTTCAGGCCATTCAATGAAACACCAGTTTCCAGAATATAAGTAATCTTCAATTCCCATATCCATAGCTTCCATTTCATTTTTTAATCGATATACATCAAAAT
>CAMCBB010000035.1 GCA_945872875.1 Flavobacterium psychrophilum | reverse complement strand
AATCAATTTAAAATGGCGCCAAGAAAAAACTGGATGATTTCAAAACCATTTGTGTTGACCGATGCCATCCTAATTCAACAGAAAATTGTAGCCCCAATCAAGTAAAAATGAAACAAATTAGTATTCTTGGTTGTGGTTGGTTGGGATTTCCTTTAGCAAAATCATTGCTTAAAAAAGGGTATTCAATTAATGGATCTACTACTACTTTAGAGAAAATTCCGGTACTTGAACATGCCGGAATTGTTCCGTTTAGTATTCAATTATCAGAAGATAAAATAGATGGTGAAATAGATTCCTTTTTAAAAAATTCAGAAATTCTAATTATTGATATACCTCCTAAATTGCGAGGAGATTCTTCAGAAACTTCGACAGGGCTCAGCAAGACATTTGTAAGAAAAATTCAGAATTTGATTCCGTTTATTGAAAAATCTTTAGTTAAGAAAGTGATTTTTGTGAGTTCGACTTCGGTGTATGTAGATGAAAATGCAAAGCTTACCGAAGAATCCATCCCAAATCCAGATACCGAAAGCGGAAAACAATTAGTAGAAGCAGAACAACTTTTGCAAAGCAATGCAAAATTTGAAACCGCCGTTATTCGTTTTGGAGGTTTGATTGGATCAGATCGACATCCAATAAAATTTCTTTCTGGCAAAACCAATATTGAAAATCCGGATGCGCCAATTAATTTAATTCATCAGGAAGATTGCATCGGAATTATTGAAAAAATTCTTCGTGAGGCTCAAACTGAAAATTTCAGTTGGGACGAAACCTTTAATGCGGTTGCGCCCTTTCATCCCACCCGAAAAGAATATTACACTCAAAAAGCAATTGAATTTAACTTGCCGTTACCGCATTTTAATGAAAGCAAACCTTCTATCGGAAAATTAATACAATGCGAAAAAGTAGAGCGTGTTTTAGGCTATTCGTTTAAAAATATCAAATTATAATAGCACATCCAAAAAGTCTTCGACAAGCTCAGACGGACATTAAATAAAAAAGGCGCAAGAAATTGCGCCTTTTTACTTATTCTATTTTGATTACCAAATTTTAACTCGTTTTTCTGGCGTTACATACATTCCGTCACCTTCTTTAATATCAAATGCTTGAAAGAAAGTATCTAAGTTTGTAAGCGGCACATAGGCACGGTACATTCCTGGTGAATGCGGATCGGTTTTTACTTGATTTTTCAAAGCTTCATCACGGATTTTACTTCTCCAAATGGTTGCCCAAGAAATAAATAAACGTTGCTCTGGAGTGTATCCGTCAATTAATCCTGGATTTCCATTTTCTTTTAGGTACAATTGTAACCCATCATAAGCAGCGTTAATTCCGCCTAAATCTCCAATGTTTTCTCCTAATGTAAATTTACCGTCAACATGTGTTCCTGGAAGTGGCTCTAATGCTGAGTATTGATCTGCTAAAGCACCGCCTAAGGCAGTAAATTTAGCTAAATCATCTGCAGTCCACCAATCAATTAAATTTCCATCTGCGTTGAAAGTAGCTCCCTCATCATCAAAACCATGAGAAATTTCATGACCAATAACTGCTCCAATTCCACCATAATTAACTGCTTCGTCAGCTTTATAATCATAGAAAGGTGGTTGTAAGATTGCAGCTGGGAATACAATTTCGTTATACGAAGGATTATAGTATGCATTTACCGTTTGTGGTGACATTCCCCATTCGGTTTTATCAACTGGTTTACCCAATTTAGCTAAATCTTTTTTCCATCCCCAACTAGACACATTTTTCATGTTTTCAAAATAGCTTCCGCCTTCCGCTGGACTTTTTACTACCATTGCAGAGTAATCTTCCCATTTGTCTGGATAACCAATTTTGATGGTTAATTTTTCTAATTTTTCAATTGCTTTTGTTTTGGTCTCTGGAGACATCCAAGTCAAATTATTAATTCTTGCTCTGTAAGCACGAATAATATTTTGAATCATGTTATAGGCTTTTGTTTTAGCCTGAGCTGGGAACATTTTCTCTACATATAATTTACCTAATGATTCACCAACAGTTCCATTTACAACTTGCAATGCTTTTTCATGACGCGGTCTTTGTTTTAAAGCTCCAGTTAAAGCTTTACCATAAAACTCCCAGTTAGCCGTTTCAATTTCTGTAGAAAGTTGTCCTGCAGCGCTTCTCAATAACATCCAACGCATGTATGCTTTCCAATCTTCTACTTTATTTTCAGAAAATATAGTTTGCAAAGCAGCCATATATCTTGGTTGTGATATATTTACAGTATCTACTTTTGCAATTCCGATTCCTTTCAAATAAGAATTCCAATCCATGATTGGCACCATTTTTTTCAAATCGGAAATAGCCGTTGGATTGTATTGTTTTTTACTATCTCTTCGTTCTACTCTGTCTAATCTTGGTTTAGACATTTGAATCTCTAAAGCAAGGATTTTCTCAGCATCTTCTTTTGCTTGTGCTGGATTTTCTCCAATGTATTGAAGCATTTTAGCCAGATGCAATACATATTTTTCTCTTTTTTCTTTAGAATCTTTATCTTCAGAAACATAATAATCTCTATCTGGTAAGCCTAAAGAACCAGGTCCTAAACTTACTATATTTCTATTGCTGTTTTTTTCATCAGCTCCTATTCCGAAACCAAAAAATCCAGCACCTCCACCAACAGCTTCGGTCTCCATTAATAATTTTTGCAAATCAGCCGTATTTTTAATGGCATTAATTTTAGCTAAATCTGCCTGAATTGGTTTAATACCTTGCTTGTTTCTAGCCACAGTATCCATAACCGATTTGTAGATATTAATCGCTTTCCCTTGATCGGTATTCGATTTGTATTTTGGGTCTTTTGATGCTGCATTCAAAATTGCTAAGGCATCTTTATCGGTATTTTGACGCAATTCGTCAAAACTTCCCCAACGGGTTTTATCTGCAGGGATTGCGGTGTTCTTTAACCAAGTTCCATTAACAAATTGAAAGAAATTATCATTTGGACGCACCGATTTATCCATTAAATCAACGGCTATTCCCGGGTTTTTTTGTTGTGCAATTCCTTGGCTTAAGGATATTAATCCTGCTGCCAAAAAGCCCAACTTAATTGAAGTCTGTATTTTCATATTATAATTATTGATTGTTTCCACAAATCTATTAATTTTTGATAAACCAAATGAAAAAAATCAAATAATCTAACTGAGTTAATAAAACTATTTTTATAAAAATGAGTTGTTTCGTACCTTTGAAAAAAAAAGATGTTACGTAAACTTAAAGAATACCGAATATTTGTGGGCTTTTTTGTGGTATTTTCCATAATCACTATAACTGCTTTTTACACGGTATTGAAACCAAAAAAATCCTTACCAATTTTCAATCCAAGTGATGTTAATCCAGAAATGGTAGATTCCACCGTTCAATATGTAGCTTTAGATCACACCATTGCCGATTTTTCGTTTACCAATCAAAACGGAAAAACTATCACTCAAAAAGACTATGCAGGCAAAATTTATGTAGCCGATTTTTTCTTTACTACGTGCCGTTCTATTTGTCCAAAAATGACCAATAATATGGTTTGGCTGCAAAATCAAATTAAGAATAATCCAAATGTAATGTTGCTTTCGCATTCGGTTACACCGGATATTGATAGCGTTTCGATATTAAAAAAATATGCACTTGAAAAAGGAGTGATCGACAGCAAATGGAACTTAGTAACCGGAAACAAAAAAGACATTTATTACATTGCTCGAAAATCATATTTGGCGGTTAAAACCGGAAATCCATCCGAAATGTATGATATGGTGCACACCGAAAATTTTGTTTTAATTGATTCCAAAAGGCGCGTTCGCGGATTTTATGACGGCACCAACCTAGACGGCCCTACCGAACCTGGAATAAAAAATGTGAAACAACTATTAGAAGATATTAATTTTCTTTGCACTGAAGCGGATTAAAAATTATTTCTAAACCTAACATTTATCATAGAATTTTCATTGCAAATACGTACTTTTGTATTTTAATTCAATCTAAATAAAGACGTGCAAATTACCGTTGGAGATCTTAAAATTGGGCAAAAAGCCATCATCGTTCACTTTGATGTGGACACTATTCCCTTAAAATTACTCGAAATGGGATGTTTACCCGGCAACACGATTGAATTGATTCAAATAGCACCCTTTGGTTGCCCGCTATATTTTAATGTAAACGATTCGCATGTTGCCATTCGGTTAGAAACAGCCAAAGAAATTAAGGTAGTCGTTAATAATTCTGATAATGACTAAAGACACCATAAAAGTTGCGCTAATTGGAAACCCAAATACTGGAAAAACTTCGGTTTTTAACCAGCTTACCGGCTTGCACCAACAAGTTGGGAATTATCCTGGAATCACCGTAGAAAAGAAAATTGGTGCTTGCAAACTCAACGAAACTACCAAAGCAACTATCATCGATTTACCGGGAACCTACAGTTTAAACGCTAGTTCTATTGATGAAAATGTGGTGATTGAATTGCTCTTAAATAAAAAAGATGAAAACTATCCCGATTTGGTGGTTGTGGTTTCTGAAGTTGAAAATTTAAAACGAAACCTGCTTCTTTTTACTCAAATTAAAGATTTAGAAATCCCAACTATTTTGGTCATCAATATGAGTGACCGAATGCAACTAAAAGGGATTGAATTAAATATTCCGTTTCTTGAAAAACAGCTGCAAACCAAAATAGCTTTGGTGAGTTCTAGAAAAAACATCGGAATTGAAAAAATAAAAGAACTGATTCTAAATTACGAATCGCTACCTACTTTACCTTGCTTAAATGCTTCTTCTATTGACCCAGAATATTTTGAGAAATTAAAAAAAACATTCCCAAATCAACTGGTATACAAACTTTGGTTGGTGATTACCCAAGATGTAAATTTTTTGAATTTAGAGAGAAACGAAATGGAAAGTTCGTTTACAAAATCGCATGCCGACCTGAAGCAATTGCAACAAAAGGAAACCATCAAGCGCTACCAATTTATAAACGAAACTTTAAAATTAGGACAGAAAATTGATCAATCAAAAGCAACCGATGTAAGAGCAAAACTGGATCGGGTATTGACCCACAAAGTATTTGGTTACCTGATTTTCTTTGTGATTTTATTTGGAATCTTTCAATCTATTTTTGATTGGAGTAGCATTCCAATGGATTATATTGATCGATCCTTTGCCGATTTGGCTTCTTATGCCAAAATGAATTTGCCTGCAGGCGAATTTACGAACTTAATTAGCGAAGGAATCATTCCGGGAATAGGCGGGATCTTAATATTTATTCCACAGATTGCCTTCTTATTTCTGTTTATTTCTGTTTTAGAGGAAAGCGGGTATATGAGTCGTGTGGTTTTTTTAATGGATAAAATCATGCGCCGATATGGACTTTCTGGAAAAAGTATTGTGCCATTAATTTCTGGAACTGCCTGTGCAATTCCGGCAATTATGGGTGCCCGAAACATTGAAAATTGGAAGGAACGATTAATAACCATTTTGGTTACTCCTTTTATTACTTGTTCGGCAAGATTACCGGTTTATGCTATTTTAATTTCCTTGATAATTCCGCAACAACGAATTTTTGGTTTCCTAAGTTTACAAGGATTAACCCTTATGGGATTGTATTTATTGGGGTTCGGAATGGCGTTGCTGTCGGCATATATATTAAATAAAATATTAAAAATAAGTTCCAAATCGTATTTCGTGGTTGAAATGCCGAGTTATAAAATTCCGTTATTCAAAAATGTAGCCATTAATATTATTGAGAAAACCAAAGCCTTTGTATTTGGAGCCGGAAAAATAATATTAGCCATTTCAATTATATTATGGTTTTTAGGTTCTCATGGGCCTGATGCTACTTTTGGAAATGCTCAAAATATAGTTTCAAAAACTATAAAGAGTACCGATTCGAATTATGAGAATAAACTAAGCGAGTACAAATTAGAGCATTCCTATATTGGTACTATTGGAAAATATATTGAGCCTTCAATAAAACCATTAGGTTACGATTGGAAAATAGGCATTGCTGTAGTAAGTTCATTTGCGGCTCGTGAAGTATTTGTAGGGACTTTGGCCACCATATATAGTGTAGGTAATCATAGCGATGAAGAGGCAACCATAAAAGAGCAAATGAAAAATGAAATCCGCGAAGACGGAAGCAAAACATTTAACTTTGCAACTGGTATTTCTCTCTTAATATATTATGCACTTGCAATGCAATGCATAAGTACTTTGGCAATTGTAAAAAAAGAGACTAATTCTTGGAAATGGCCTTTAATACAATTACTATTTATGAGTGGATTGGCCTATTTATCAGCTTTATTGGCGTATCAAATTTTGAATTAAAATGCAACAAATACTCGTTTACTTTGCTTTAGGAATTGCTTTATCTTATTTATACAATAAGTTTTTTGGAAAGAAAAAACCAAAAAAAAATTGTGGAGACAATGATAACTGTGGCTGTAATTAATCTTCAAAAACAATAGACAAATATTGATTTTTAATTTTTAAGATTTGCCCTTCTTTGGGATAGGGTGCTACTACAATTGATTTTATCTTTTTGCTGAAATACTTCTCAAACCAATTGAAATTTTCTTCCTTATTTTTTGCGTTAAAAGTGAGTGTTTTTAACTCAAAGTATTTTTTGTTTTTGTAGACTTTTAAAACTACCGAAACTTCACCAGCCCATATGCAAGTAACTCCTTCAGGACATCGAGAATCATCAAAAACTTTAGTCAATTGAAACCCGTATCCCGCTTTTGGATTGCATTTTTTTGATGTGATTTTTATTTCGCTTTGTGCAAAAAAAGTAAGGCTAAAAAACAAAAAGGATAGCAGAAAAAAATGTTTTATTTTCATATGTTTGTTAGCCTAAGGCTACATCTAAAGTCATCATTACAATAAAACCTCCAATTAATCCAAGAGTTGCAATATCGGTATTTTTATCCTGTTGGGTTTCAGGAATTACTTCTTCAACAACTACAAATATCATTGCTCCTGCCGCAAAAGCTAATGCATACGGAAGTAACGGCACAAAAAAGGTTACGGCAACGGCTCCTAAAACTCCCGCAACAGGTTCAACAAGCGCAGATGATTGACCATACATAAAACTTTTCCAACGGCTCATTCCCATTCTTCTTAAAGGCATTGAAACGGCTATTCCTTCAGGAAAATTTTGAATTCCAATTCCAATAGCAAGTGTTACGGCCCCTGCAATTGAAGCCTCAGGAATACCTGCGGCAACTCCTCCAAAAAGTACTCCAACAGCCAATCCTTCAGGAATATTATGTAAAGTAATTGCTAAAACTAATAAAGTGGTTCGTTGCCATGGCGATTTTACTCCTTCAGATTCTTTAAAATTTATATGTAAATGGGGTAAAACCTTGTCTAAAGCAAAGATAAATAAAGCTCCTAAAGCAAATCCAACTGACGCTGGAATTACTTTTACAAAACCTTCCCCTTTACTCATTTCAATTGCCGGAGAAAGTAAACTCCAAAAACTAGCAGCAATCATTACACCACCAGTAAAACCAAGCATTCCGTCTAGAACAACTCGATTCATATTCTTAAAAAAGAAAACAAATGATGCACCAAATGCAGTTAATAACCAAGTAAACAAAGTAGCATACAATGCTGCCAAAATTGGATCTATACTTTCAAAATAATCTATAATAGTCTGAAACATAATAATTCACTTACTGTTAGTTATTTTTATTTGGATAAATATAGTAAAAGTATGCGAAACTAGGATGCATTACCGTTTATTTACTTTATTAATTAACCCATCAAAACAAATATATTTAAATATCAGAAATACTTAAAATATATTTTTAGTTTTGTCTAAAATCAAATTTATGAAATCTAAAATTGTACTAGTTTTTCTTTTTATTTCTGCTGCAATATACGCTCAAGAAATTGAGCCCATTCAAGCTGACAGACCCGACCAAACAGAAACACCGGCAATTGTTCCTATAGGAATGTTTCAAGTTGAAATGGGTTTTACATTTCAAAAAAACGATGCGCTTTATAAAAAAAACAGTTTGCCAACCGCGCTTTGGAAATATGGTGTAACAAAAAATTTCGAATTGCGTTTGATAACTGAATTTTTATCAGAAGAAATAATAAATGAAAAGGTTAATGGATTTTCTCCAATATATATTGGATTTAAAGTAGCGCTTACTGAAGAAAATGGTATTGTACCAAAAACTTCATTTATAGGACATATTGGTTTGCCAAAAGCGGCTTCGAATGAATACAAAACCGATTTTGTTTTTCCGAAATTTCGATTTGTAATGCAGCATTCACTATCCCAAAAAATGTCATTCAGTTATAATTTGGGTGCCGAATGGGATGGCTTTTCACCAGAACCAACTTTTATTTACACGGTAACTACAGGGTATTCAATTACAGAAAAGTTAGGTAGTTACATAGAGCTTTTTGGGTTTATTCCACAAATACAGCAATCAAATCATAGTTTTGATGGAGGAATTACTTATTTGATAAACAATAATTTTATGCTAGATTTGTCATCGGGCATAGGAATTTCAGAAAATGCTCCCAAAAACTATATTGCTTTTGGTTTTTCTTACAGAAGATAAATGCAACACTACCATTATATTTTTACCGGAAGCGGCTTGTCTGCAATGATGACCGTTTATGAAATGATTTTATCTGGAAAATTTCAGGATAAAACGATTTTGCTTTTGGATGAAAATCCAAAAAAAACAAACGATAGAACATGGTGCTTTTGGGATTCAAATACTATTTTTCCAAATCAAGTAAGCACTAAATGGAATTCGGCTTGGTTTAAAAATACTGCTTTCGAAAGGAAATTAAATTTAGATCCGTATCAATATAAAATGGTTAAAGGATTGGATTTTTATAATCTAATTTTTGATTTGATTTCCAAACAAAAAAATATTCATTTTGTAAATCAGAAGGTGCTTGATTTTGAAGAACTAGGAAGCCATTGCATCGTGAAAACTGCCTCTGAAAATTATACTTGTAATAAAATTTTCAATTCGATTTTCAATCCGAATTTGGTGAAAAGTCAAGCCAAATATCCACTGTTGCAACAACATTTTGTGGGTTGGTTTATAAAATCTAAAGAAGAAGTGTTTGATAAAGAAACGGCTACTTTTATGGATTTTTCTGTAGAACAAAAAGGCAACACCCGATTCATGTATGTTTTGCCTACTTCCTCAACAGAAGCTTTATTAGAATATACCTTGTTTTCAAAGGAGTTACTTGCACTATCGGAATACGAAAACGAAATTCAAAACTACATTCAAAAACTCGGAATTACCGAATACGAAATTGTAGAAAAAGAACAAGGAAACATTCCAATGACGTGTTATCCTTTTTGGAAAAACAACACCAAAAACATCTTAAATATTGGTTCTGCCGGAGGATGGACCAAAGCCAGTACTGGGTATACTTTTAAAAATACAACAAAAAAAGCAAAGCAATTAATTTCTTTTTTAGAGGACAATTCCGACTTTAGAAAATTCCAAAAAAAAGACAAATTTTGGTTTTATGATTTATTACTTTTAGACATATTAGATAAGAAAAACCATTTAGGGTCTACCATATTTTCTTCGATGTTTCAAAAAGGAAATGCCACCGTAATCTTCAAATTTTTAGATGAAGAAACTACCTTTTTAGAGGACCTAAAAGTAATTTGGAAATGCCCAAAAGGTTTATTTGTCAAAGCATTATTTAGCAGAATTTTCCAATTTTAATTTTTCTATCATACGATAACAAAACTTTATAATTGAAATTATTTTAAAATTATATTTGTCGTTATCTTTGCAACAGATTTATTAAATCAAAATTCAGAAATCACAATCTTAAATCATAACAATTATGTATCCAGAAGAAATGGTAAACCCAATGCGTGCTGAACTTACAGATGCAGGTTTTCAAAATTTATACAGCGCAAGCGACGTAGAAAATGCAATTAAAGCAGAAGGAACAACTTTGGTAGTTGTAAATTCGGTTTGTGGATGTGCGGCAAGAAATGCGCGTCCAGGAGCTAAAATGAGTTTAGATGGAGCAAAAAAACCAGATCATTTAATTACCGTTTTTGCGGGTGTGGATAAAGATGCAGTGGATGCTGCGCGTCAACAAATGTTTCCTTTTCCTCCATCATCACCAAGTATGGCGTTGTTTAAAAACGGAGAATTGGTTCACATGTTAGAGCGCCACCACATTGAAGGTCGCCCTGCCGAAATGATTGCAGATAACTTAAAAGATGCCTACGCTGAATTCTGTTAATTCAAAATAGACATTATTAAAACCTCTTAGAAATTATTTTTAAGAGGTTTTTTTATTTTCAATTTTTCAAATTATCTTTGCAATCGAGTTCTTCCATTTAGAACTCAACCTATTCTAACCTTAAACGTTTATAGCATGCAACTGTATAACACCTTAAGCGCAGAAGAAAGAGCTGAACTTATTGATCAAGCAGGCAAACAACGTCTTACCTTGTCTTTCTATGCGTATGCCAAAATTGAAGACCCTAAAAAATTTCGCGACGATTTATTTATTGCTTGGAATCAACTTGAAGCCCTAGGCAGAACCTATGTTGCCAAAGAAGGAATCAATGCTCAAATGAGTATTCCTGCCGAAAATATGGAAGCCTTTCGGGAAACTTTAGAAGTTTATAATTTCATGAAAAACATCCGCCTGAATGTAGCGGTTGAACACGATGATCATTCGTTTTTAAAACTTACTGTTAAAGTCCGCGACAAAATTGTAGCCGACGGATTAAATGATGAAACTTTTGATGTGACCAATATTGGAGTGCACCTAAAAGCAAAGGAATTTAACCAAATTTTAGAAGATCCAAATACCATTGTGGTGGATTTTAGAAACCATTACGAAAGTGAAATTGGTCATTTTAAAGGAGCAATCACTCCCGACGTGGAGACATTTCGTGAATCATTACCAATCATCAACGAACAATTAAAAGATTTTAAAGACGATAAAAACTTGGTGATGTATTGCACCGGAGGGATTCGATGTGAAAAAGCTTCGGCATATTTCAAACACCAAGGATTTAAAAATGTTTTTCAATTGGAGGGCGGAATTATCAATTATGCCAAACAAATAAAAGAAGAAAATATTGAAAGTAAATTCATTGGAAAAAACTTCGTTTTTGACCACAGATTAGGTGAACGAATTACCAACGATATCGTTTCTCAATGCCACCAATGCGGAAAACCGTGCGACAATCACACCAATTGTGAAAACGACGGGTGCCATTTATTATTCATTCAATGTGACGAATGCAAAGCAGCAATGGAAAATTGTTGTTCAACAGAATGCTTTGATACGATTCACTTGCCCTTAGCAGAACAAGTAAAATTACGCAGAGGAATTCAAGTGGGTAACAAAGTTTTCCGAAAAGGAAAATCAGATAAATTGTTATTCAAACATTCGGGAGAACTATCGGATAAACCTTTGGCTGTAGCCGAAAATAGAGAACAAAAACCAAAAGATATTCGTCAGAAGATAAAAGTAAAAAAAGTACTTCTTGGTAAAGCAGAACATTACTATGTGAAAGCACAAGTTGGGCTTTTTATCATTCAAAATAACGAATTAAATGTTGGAGACAAACTTCTGATTTCTGGTCCAACAACTGGTGATGAAGAATATATTTTAGAAAAAATGCTGGTAAATGGAAATGAAATTTCTACTGCAATTCCTGGAGATAAAGTAACTTTTGAAGTGCCGTTTAGAGTTCGATTATCGGATAAATTATATAAAATTATTTCTTAAAATAAATCGGTTAAAAATTCTATAAATCTCAAATTCCAAACGTTAATTTTAGCTTTGGTTTTTGGGATTTTTTTATTGGAATATATTTTATAAAAATACTATCTTTACCAATTAATCGTTTTATGAACTTACATTGCTTTTTAGCAATACTACTATATAATTATGGCATGTACAAGTTGTTCAACTTCAGATGGTGGAGCACCAAAGGGTTGTAAAAATAATGGGACTTGCGGCACCGATAGCTGCAATAAATTAACTGTTTTTGATTGGCTTTCTAACATGAGTTTGCCAAATGGTGAAGCACCGTTTGATTGTGTGGAAGTGCGTTTTAAAAATGGCCGAAAAGAATTTTATCGAAATACCGAAAAACTAACCTTAAGCATTGGAGATATAGTGGCAACAGAAGCTTCTCCGGGACATGATGTAGGAATTGTAACGCTAACTGGGGAATTGGTTAAAATTCAAATGAAGAAAAAAGGGGTAAATCACGCTGGTGCAGAAATCCCTAAAGTATATAGAAAAGCCTCTCAAAAGGACATTGATATTTGGAGCGATGCACGCGATAAAGAAGAAGCCATGAAGGTTAAAGCAAGAGAAATTGCTATTGCCTTAAAGTTGCAAATGAAAATTTCGGATATCGAATTTCAAGGTGACGGCTCTAAAGCAATTTTTTATTATACGGCCGAAGATCGTGTAGATTTTAGACAGCTTATTAAAGAATTTGCACAAGTTTTTAAAGCGCGTATCGAAATGAAGCAAGTGGGCTTTCGTCAAGAAGCAGCGCGCCTTGGTGGAATTGGTTCTTGTGGTAGAGAATTGTGTTGCTCTACTTGGTTAACCGATTTTAGAAGTGTAAATACCTCTGCAGCGAGATACCAACAATTGTCTTTAAATCCTCAAAAGCTAGCTGGACAATGCGGAAAATTAAAATGTTGTTTGAATTATGAATTGGACACTTATCTGGATGCCTTAAAAGATTTTCCAGAATTTGAAACCAAATTACACACCGAAAAAGGGGATGCCATTTGTCAGAAACAGGATATTTTTAAAGGATTAATGTGGTTTGCATACACCGATAATTTTTCGAGTTGGCATGTATTAAAAATAGATCAGGTTAAAGAAATAATTGCTCAAAATAAAGAAAAGAAACGCGTTTCATCTTTAGAAGATTTTGCAATAGAAATTGTAGCAGAACCAGAAGCAAATTTCAATAACGCTATGGGTCAAGAGAGTTTGACGCGTTTTGATCAACCAAAAAGAAGTAAAAATAAATCAAAAAATAAATCGCATAATACCAACTTCAAACAAGGACAAGGGCAAGGGCAAAATCAGAATCAAAATTCCAATCAAAATCCAAAGCCAGAAGTAAAAAGACCTGTAATTATTATTAAGAAAAATGAAGATAAAAAGTAGCCTTCTATTTATTTTAATGGCGTTTATTCTAATTTCTTGCGATAAACAACTTGTTTTTGACGAGTATAAATCTGTAGGAAATGCATGGCATCAAGACAGTATTTTAACTTTTAAATTGCCAAAATTAGAAAGTGAAAAAAAATACAACCTCTTTGTAAACGTTAGAGATAATAACGATTATCCATTTGATAATTTATTTTTAATTGTTTCTTTAGAACATCCAAACAAAAAAACCATTGTAGATACTTTAGAGTATAAAATGGCCAATCCGGATGGCTCACTTATGGGAGACGGATTTACAGATGTTAAAGAAAGCAAACTTTTTTACAAAGAAAATGTACCTTTCAATCTTAAAGGAGAATATAAAGTTCACATTCAGCAAGCCGTTAGACAAACCGGAAAAATTGCTGGTGTTGAAAATTTACAAGGAATTACCGAAATAGGTTTTAGAGTAGAATCTACAAATTAATAATTATGGCAGTACAAAATAAAAAAAACACGCCTGTTAAAGACATCAACTATTACCAAAAGAAATTTTGGAAATTGTTTTTTTATAGCATTGGAGGTATTTTCTTATTCTTCATATTTGCTTCGTGGGGGCTATTCGGAAAAATGCCTTCTTTTGAAGATTTAGAAAATCCAAATTCTAATCTTGCTACCGAAATTATCTCCTCTGATGGAGTTACTCTAGGAAAATTTTACAACGAAAATCGTACCGCAATAAAATATAAAGATTTACCAAAATCACTTGTGGATGCTTTAGTTTCAACCGAAGACGAGCGTTTTTACGAACATTCTGGAATTGATGCAAGAAGAACTTTTGGAGCTGCAGCAAAATTGGGTTCTAATGGAGGAGCAAGCACCATAACTCAACAATTAGCCAAATTATTATTCCATGGAGAAGGATCAAGATTTTTACCATTTCGTGTGATTCAAAAAGCAAAAGAATGGATCATTGCGGTGAGATTAGAGCGGCAATATACCAAAAACGAAATCATTGCTTTATATTTTAATCAAGTTGATTTTGTGAATGGAGCGGTTGGAATTCGTTCGGCGGCGAAAGTTTATTTTAATAAAGAACCTCGTGAACTAAAAGTTGAAGAAAGTGCGTTATTAGTTGGAATGTTAACCAATCCATCTCTTTTTAACCCGGTTCGTCGTCCAGAAAAAGCACTAAAAAGAAGAAATATAGTATTAGGACAATTGGTTAGAAATAACCATTTAGAAGAAGCTGCTAAAAAAATATTAGAAAGAAAACCAATCGTTTTAGATTTTCATCCCGAGAGTCACTTAGACGGGACTGCAACTTATTTTAGAGAATACTTAAGGGATTTCATGAAGAATTGGGTTAAAGAAAATAAACGACCTGATGGAGAAGAATATGATATTTATGGCGATGGTATTAAAATATATGTGACCTTAGATTCTAAGATTCAGGAGCATGCAGAAGAGGCAGTTCAAGAGCACATGAAAAATTTACAAGAAGAATTTTTTATCCAACAAAAAGGAAATAAAAATGCTCCATTCGTAAATTTAACCGATCCAGAAACTGATAAAATTATCAATCAAGCTATGAAGAATTCGGAAAGATGGCGCATTCTCAAAGCAGATGATAAAACCGATGAAGAAATTATTGCTTCGTTCAGCAGAAAAACAAAAATGACTGTTTTCACCTGGAAAGGCGAACGAGATACGGTCATGACTCCATTGGATTCTATTCGTTATTACAAACATTTCCTTCAAGCAGGATTAATGTCGATGGAGCCACAAACAGGACAAATTAAAGCTTGGGTTGGTGGTATTAATTACAAATATTTCCAATACGATCACGTAGGTCAAGGAGCAAGACAAGTAGGTTCTACATTTAAGCCATTTGTTTACGCAACTGCTATTGAACAACTAGGGATGTCGCCTTGTGATACGCTATTAGATGCTCCTTTCATGATTCGCAAAGGGCGTCATCATGTTACCGAAGATTGGGAGCCAAGAAATTCCGATCAAAAATACCGTGGAATGATGACCTTAAAACGTGCATTAGCAAACTCGGTAAATATTATTTCAGCCAAATTAATTGACAAAACGGGTCCAGAAGCGGTAGTTGAATTAACCAAAAAATTAGGCGTTACTTCCGAAATTCCGGTGCAACCTTCTATTGCGCTTGGTGCAGTAGATATTACTGTTCAAGACATGGTTGCTGCCTACAGCACTTTTGCAAATCAAGGTGTTTACATTAAGCCACAATTTATTTCTAGAATTGAAGATAAAAATGGAGCTGTAATTTTTGAACCTGTACCCGAATCGCACGATGTGTTAAGCAAAGACGTTTCGTTTGCTGTAATTAAATTGTTAGAAGGTGTAACAGAAGGCGGATCTGGAGAACGCCTTAGAACCGAAGGTGGTGGAAGCGGCGATAACCGTTGGACAGGATATCCGTATATGTTTAAAAATCCAATTGCTGGTAAAACTGGAACTTCTCAAAATCAATCAGATGGTTGGTTTATTGGAATGGTCCCTAATTTAGTAACTGGAGTTTGGGTTGGTTGTGAAGACCGTTCGGCACATTTCAAAAGTATCACTTATGGACAAGGAGCTACGGCTGCGCTTCCTATTTGGGGTTATTTTATGGAAAAATGTTATGAAGATCCCGATCTTATAATTTCTAAAGACGAGTTCCAAAGACCAGATAATTTTGCAATAAAAGTTGATTGTTATTCGGCTCCAAGAGAAGCGGTTAAAGACTCAACTGATACCGAGGAACAAAATCCAGATGAATTTGGACTTTAGTAAAATTTAGTTTTATGATAAATAAAAAAGTTAATTCCGTTGAGGAAGCACTTCAAGGAATTGAAGATAACATGACAATCCTTTTAGGCGGATTTGGACTGTGCGGAATCCCTGAAAACTCTATTGCAGAATTAGTAAAAAAGGGGACAAAAAACTTGACTTGTATTTCTAATAATGCGGGTGTAGATGATTTCGGACTTGGGTTATTATTACAACAAAAACAAGTCAAAAAAATGATCTCCTCTTATGTAGGTGAAAATGCCGAATTTGAAAGACAGATGCTTTCTGGTGAATTGGATGTTGAACTTATTCCACAAGGAACGTTAGCAGAAAGATGCCGTGCGGCACAAGCAGGAATTCCTGCCTTTTTTACTCCTGCAGGTTTCGGAACTGAAGTTGCAATTGGGAAAGAAACACGCGAATTTAATGGAAAAATGCACGTTATGGAACACGCATTTAAAGCCGATTATTCTATCGTAAAAGCTTGGAAAGGTGACGAAGCTGGAAATTTAATTTTTAAAGGAACTGCTAGAAACTTCAACCCTTGCATGTGTGGTGCAGCCAAAATAACTATTGCTGAAGTAGAAGAATTAGTGCCTGCAGGAGCCTTAGATCCTAACCAAGTTCATATTCCAGGAATATTAATCCAACGTATTTTCCAAGGTGAAAAATTTGAAAAAAGAATTGAGCAACGTACTGTGAGACAAAGATAATTTGAAGATGGCATTAGATAAAAACGACATAGCAAAAAGAATAGCTAAAGAAGTAAAAGACGGCTATTATGTGAACTTAGGGATTGGAATTCCAACATTGGTAGCCAACTATGTTCGAAATGATATTTCTGTTGAATTTCAAAGTGAAAATGGCGT